>NZ_VTLB01000006.1 GCF_020514235.1 Synechococcus sp. MU1617 | reverse complement strand
TTGGGGAGCAGGCTTTGGGTGGGGGGCCAGTGACTGGCCAAAAGGGCCTGAAAACGTGCCTGCCAGTGGTTCACCAGCCGTCCTTCCAAGCGATTGCCCAGATCCACAGAGGCCTGGCTCGCATCTCCGATTACGCCCGTTGCACTGAGGTCGTCGGTGAGCCAAGCGCACGGCGCCGCCCCTTCAAGGCTCCACCCCTCCGGCGGTTCCTGATCTGAACCCGGTATTGGACGTCCATCCACGGGGCGGGCCGATCCAACCAGTTCTGGGGCCATCTTCAGCATCAAGCTGGTTTCGGCTTGGCCGGCATGGAGACCGTGGAGCAACTCCTGATCGGACAGCAGGTCAGCCAACCCTTCAACCCCACTCCAGAGGAAGCAAGGCAGAACGGCCAGCGACGGGCAGCGAGCGCGCAGCTGACGGGCCGCTACCTGAAGCAAACCGATCTGGCCGCCATGGGCGTTGAACAGAACAAGGCGCTGCACCCCCATCGCCGCCAACTGCGAGCCCACCTGTTCGACGAGCTCCAGAAGCAGAGAAGCCGAAAGGCTGAGGGTTCCGGGGAAGTTCTGGTGCTCAGGCGAAAAGCCGATGGCCTGACACGGCAGTCGCCAAATCGGCAGAGCTGGATCAAGCCCAGACAGGACCAAATCGAGGATGCCGTCGGCAAAAACAGCGTCCGTCGACAGGGGCAGCTGAGGACCGTGTTGCTCAAAGGCTCCAAACGGCCAAATCACCGTTGCACCAGGCCGAGAGGCGGCTTTGCTGGCCTCGGGCCAGGTCAGCTGATCAAATCGCTTGCGAAGCTGATCCATGGAGTTGAACAGGCAAGGAGCTGCTGATCCCAGCCCAGCCTGTCAAAATGGGCGATCGACAAGCCCAATGGTCCATGCCCGCAGCCGGCAGTCCGCAGCCCAACCGCCCCAAGGCACCCAAGCCGGCAGCGACGAAACCGCTGCAGGTGATGCAGATCAACCGCCGCGAGGAGCAGGAAAAGCTGGCTCTGGAAGCGGCTGAAGCACGGGCAGCAGCAGAGGCTGCGGCGGAAAAGGCACGCATCCTTGAGGAACGGGCGGGTCTTGCCACCCCTCCGCGATCGGTCCAGCAGGCACCCTCCTCGTCTCCAGGATCGGATGACGACGCGCTGTTCGACATGGGCGGCATGGAAGGCATGACCATGGCAGACCTGATGGGTGCGCCGGATCAGAAACCCAAGAAGGAGCAGCGCAACCAACCGCGCAGCGTGGATGACTTCGATTTCGATGAAGAAGCCTTCCTCGCCGCCCTGGACGAGAACGCTCCGGTTGGCACCACCGGTGAGGTGATCAAGGGCACGGTGATCGGCATCGAAAACGATGGGGTGTATGTGGATATCGGCGGCAAAGCCCCCGGTTACATGCCCAAGAGCGAATCAGGCCTTGGTGTTGTGACCAACTTCCGAGAACGCTTCCCCAAGGGCCTGGAGGTTGAAGTTCTGGTGACCCGTGAGCAGAACGCTGATGGGATGGTCACAATCAGCTGTCGCGCCCTGGAGCTGCGCAAAAGCTGGGACCGGGTCAAGGAGATGGAGAAACAGGGGAAAGTGGTTCAAGTCATCGTCAATGGCTTCAACCGCGGCGGTGTCACCTGCGATCTCGAAGGGCTGCGGGGCTTCATTCCCCGCTCTCAACTCCAAAACGGTGAAAATCACCAGGAGTTGGTGGGCAAGACCCTGGGCGTGGCCTTCATCGAGGTCAATTCGGAGACGCGCAAGCTGGTGCTGTCCGAAAAACGAGCCGCCGTCGCCGAACGCTTCCAGGATTTGGAAGTGGGCCAACTGGTGGAGGGCCAAGTTGCTGCTGTGAAGCCCTACGGCCTGTTCATCGACCTCGGTGGCATCAGCGGACTGCTGCACCAATCAGCCATTACAAATGGCAGCCTGCGCTCAATCCGTGAGGTGTTCGATCAGGGCGACCGCGTGTCGGCCCTGATCACAGAACTGGACCCTGGCCGTGGACGCATTGGCCTCAACACAGCCCTTCTCGAAGGCCCCCCCGGAGAGCTGCTGATCGAAAAAGACAAAGTGATGGCTGAAGCTGCCGATCGCGCCAGCCGCGCCCAGAACATGCTGAAGCAGCAGGAGCAATCCGCCGGATGAGCACTGCTGCCCTGACAGCCGCTGAAGACTGGGAACTCGACTTCTACTCCCGACCAATTCTTGAGGCCGATGGCCGCAAGCGTTGGGAACTGCTGATCACCTCCACCCCCGCCGCAAGCGGCGATGCAGGGCCATTTCGCTTCGCCAAGGTGTGTCCCTCTGGAGAGGTGAATTCGCTTTGGTTGAGCCAAGCCCTGGCAGAAGCCAAGGAGGCATCCGCCAGCGGAGGCTGGGGTTCTCCCGTCCGTTTGCGCTGCTGGCGCAGTTCGATGCGCACCATGGTGCAGCGCGCCGCAGCCGAACAAGACCTCGAGGTGATTCCCAGTCGCCGCACCTTCGCGCTGCTCGATTGGCTTCAACAGCGCGAGAGGGAGGTCTACCCCGAGGAAGAGGGATTCATGGCGGGCCCATTGGCACCGCCGCCGGCGCCCGTCCCAACCCCTCCGGTGCCCCTGCCGGAAGAAGTTCAAGGAGACGCCTGGAGCTGGGCCGCCCTGCCGGCAAGCCTGCTGCTGGAGGCATCGGAATGGCCGATGAGTTTCAGCGGGCTGCTGCCGGTGCCCGATGGCATCGACCCCGAGGCCTCTGTGCCGGGTCTGCGCCTATTCAGCCAGAGCCGCTCGCTCGCCATGGCTGGCTGGTTGGGGGGGCTAGAGCCCGTGCGCATGATCGTTGAAGACCGCCAGCTGGTGCTGGAGGCTGGTCAGGACGACCGCTGGCTGGTGAGCGACCTAGAACCGGGCGTCGCCGCTGAAATTGCCGAAGCCCTGGCGACCTCGCAACAGCAGGTGCGCGGCCTCCAATTCATCGCCATCCAAGCCAGCCCCGAAGAACAGACCTTCGGCGGCTTCTGGATGCTGCGAGACATCCCGATGGCCTGATTGCAGGGCTGATGAAAGACGGGCCGTTTGATCGACCAGACAGCCGCTTCAACAAGTTGAAGGGCTGGACCTGGATCGGTTGTTACGGGGGCTATTACCTCCAGAGCGATCTTCTCCATGAACAGGGTTTCGAGCACGGCTTCTTCACCCGGCTTTGGCACGGCCGCGGGCCCGATCAACTAGCGGGATACATCAGCGCTGGCATCAGCGTCCACCGGCCCCAGCAGATCCACAGTGGAATCGTTCTGAACGGCAGCGACGCCCGTCAGGATCCCTGGCCTGAGGCCGATGGACTGGTGAGTGATCGTGGGGGGCAAAGCCTCTGGGTGTGCGGCGCCGACTGCACGCCTGTTCTGATCGCAGATCCCGGCACCGGGCATGCCGCGGCCTGTCATGCCGGTTGGCGTGGGGTGGCAGCTGGAATCCTGATCACGGCCCTGGATCGGTTGCTGGAGCGGGGTGCCCGGCGGGAGGATCTGGTTGTTGCCCTGGGTCCGGCCGTCAGCGGCCCTTGTTACCAAGTGGGCGACGAGGTGGTGGAGGCCGTCAGCGACGCGATCCCCGGCGAGGCTGCCTTATCCAAGGCCGGGGCCCTGGTGCCCGATAAGCAGCCGGGGCGGCATCGCCTGGATATCCGAACCGCAGCCAGATTGCAGCTCCAGGGTGCGGGAATTCCTGGCGAACGGATCGCCCACTGCCCGCTCTGCACCGTCAGTGAACCCGAGCTGTTCCACTCCTGGCGACGGGATCAGGTGAAAGCCGTGCAGTGGAGCGGCATCGTGGCGCAAGCCCCCAACTACAGCTGAAGATCAATGGGGCCTGGGTTTGGTCCCCAGGATCTGGATGGCCAAGGCTTCAGCAGCCCGAATGCCATCGATTCCGGCCGACAGGATGCCCCCGGCATAGCCCGCCCCTTCACCGGCCGGCACCAGTCCTTTCACATTGAGCGATTCCAAAGCCTCATCCCTGGGAATCCGCACAGGCGATGACGTGCGGGTTTCCACGCCAGTGAGCACCGCATCGGCGTGGTCGTAGCCCTTCAACTTGCGGGCAAAGGCCGGCAACGCCTCCCGCAAGGCCTCAATGATGGGGGCTGGAAGCAGCTCAGCCAGGTCGGCGGGATGCACACCCGGTTGATAGGACGCTGCAATGGCTCCGAGCCGGGTTGACGGCCGAGAGGCCAGGAAATCCTCCAGTCGCTGCGCCGGTGCGGCATAGCTGCTGCCCCCCAAGCGAAAGGCGCGCTCCTCCAGATGCCGTTGCAGGCCAATGCCCGCCAACGGATCCCCGGGAAAGCGTTCAAACGGAGCCAGGTCATCGGCGTCCAGGGCCACAACCAACCCGCTGTTGGCGTTGCGCTCATTGCGGGAATGCTGGCTCATGCCATTGGTCACCACCCGGCCTTCTTCCGACGTTGCCCCCACCACAAATCCACCAGGACACATGCAGAAGCTGTAGACGCAGCGGCCGTTCTCGGCATGGTGCACCAGCTTGTACTCGGCTGCCCCGAGACGCGGATGGCCAGCCGCCTCCCCCCAGCGGGCTGCATCAATCAGATGCTGCGGATGCTCAATTCGCACGCCCACGGAAAACGGTTTGCGCTGCAGCTGCACACCGATCTCCTGCAGCATTTCAAAGCAGTCTCGTGCGGAATGACCGGGAGCCAGCACCAGATGGCGACAGGGAATCTCCGTTCCATCGGCCAGAACCACTCCATCGAGTTGATGTGGCTTCTCACCGCTGCTGTCGCTGAGCTGAAGGCGTGTCACGCGACTGTTGAAACGCACCTCACCTCCCAAGGCTTCAATCCGAGCCCGCAAGCCGCGGACAACCGTGGCGAGCTTGAACGTGCCGATGTGGGGGCGATGCAGCGTGAGGATCTCCTCGCTGGCACCACAGGCCACCAGTTCCTCCAGCACCTTGTGGCCGTAGTGCTCGGGATCGCTGACCTGGCTGTAGAGCTTGCCGTCAGAAAACGTTCCCGCTCCACCCTCACCGAATTGGGCATTCGATTCCGGGTTGAAAGGGCTGTTGCCCCGCCAGAAGCCGAAGGTGTCAGCTGTGCGTTGCTTGACGGCCTGACCCCGTTCCAGCAACAGCGGGCGAAAGCCCATCTGCGCCAACAGCAGCGCAGCGAAATAACCGCAGGGGCCTGCCCCCACCACCACAGGCCGATCGCCCGCGTCCAAAGGGAAGCCATCCGGCGCCTGGCCCACGGGCCGGTAGCGGGTGTCTGGGGCCGGACGCACCCGAGCTTTGTTGCCGATGCGCCGCAACAGGGCGGCTTCACCCTTCACCTGCACATCCACGCTGTAAATCAGCTGGATCCGGTCGCGGCGCCGCGCATCAACACTGCGCTTCACCAGGGTCTGACCCAAAAGACGATCGGCGGGAATCCGCAAACGTTTGAGCACCGCTTCCTGCAGCGCTTCCTCCCCATGGTCGAGGGGCAGCTTCAGTTCACTAAGGCGCAGCATCTCGAGGTTGTGTCCCCAGACCTCATTCGATCAGACTGGCCATGGCCTGGCCTGATGGTGCCTGACCAGCACGAAAGCGGGAATCACTGGCAACGGCTTTCAGACGGAGACGCTCCCCGCGTCGACGCTGATCAAAGGCCTGGCAAATCGGGACGGCCTCCTGCTGATCGGGGTCCAACCACCCCATCGCATCGACGCCCCCGTCAGCAGACAGCGGCAAGGGGGCTGCATCGGCAAGGGCCAACAGCCGCGCCGTATCAAACCCCGCACCCGCGAGCAACGATGGAGCCTTGCCGGTCTGCTGCTTGAAATCCTGTTGAAATTCAGCCCAGGCCGTGCCACGGGCTGGGTGCTGAAGCCCAAGCTGCTGCCAAGGCACCGCGGGCGCATCCTGCAGACCTTCCGCCTCGGTGAGCCAAATCCAGTTCGGCGTCAGCGGCGCACCACCGCCGAAGCGCCCTTGCTGTTGCTCAGCCCGCAGCTCTTGGGAGAGAAGGCCGTCTGGAGCATCGGCGACCACAACGGTGGGCACCCAAGACCAGGCCATGTCGTCCTTGAACCGTTGCAGACGCCCGTTGTTGCTGGGATCCACCCGCTGGACAGGCTGCGCTTCGTAGCTCTCAACAATGCCGCCAGCGGCCTTGAACAGCTCCACAAAAGTATTTGAGCTGGTGGATTCGAGGGCAGAAGGGTCCTCCACCACCATTGCTCGTCCCCAGCCGGCCTCCATCGCCGCCGCCACCATCGCCTTCAGATCCTCCTGACGGGAGGGAACAAGCGGCCAGAGCCGTTCACGGCCTTCCAGCCCGCGCAGGGTGTCCAGCGACTGGCCACGCTGATAGGGGAGCAACACGGTGAGGTCCCGCTCGTCAGCCAAGGCGGCAAAGGCCCGCAGATCCGCAGACGGGGGAGCCACCAGAAGCTTGAGATCACTGGATGGCATCAACTGCGGATCGGGCGCATCGCCGGAGTTGGTTCCATGCCAAGCAACCTGCGGGAAGGGCTCACCACAGGCCTCCACCGAAGCCTGGCCCAGACGAAAGCCCTGGAGAAAGTTGTGCCGCAATTCAGCATCGCGGTGCCCCATCGGCAGCAGCACCGCAAACCTTGGGCGACTAACCCCACTGGCAACGATTGACTGGCAGCCGATCAGCGTGGCTGCCACAACAAACCACGACAGCCAAGGCCAACGTCGCCACTCAGGCTTCGACATGGAATCGGAGGGAAGCAACCCGATCCACGCAAATTAGGGAGAGGGGTCTGACTCGTCTGGTTTTGTCACAGAGGTCTCAGAGCCGCCGCCCAACTGGGACAAACCACCAGCCAAAAGCAAGCCAGCACCAATGCCAATGGCCAGGGTGCGATTTTCAGCTGCGGCGCCCTGCCCCCAGGCGGCTGTGGCCAGAAAGGCAGCCCCAAGCAGCAGGCAGGGCACCAACACAATCCCCCTGGCAATGCGGTTATCAGCCATCAACCCCACAGCTGTTGCTGGCCAAACCAGCGGCAATCAAGCCAGCGCTGAGGTCACGCTCAGCACCTATCGGGGTCACCCGAGCCATCAGCTGACCCTCACTGGAGCCGACCGGCCGCAAATTGACCTTGCGGCGGCGCGGCAGCTCCTGACGCAGCCATGCGGTGGCCTCGGCTTCCTGGCTCGCATCAACGGCAGCACAGGAGAGGGCAACGGTGTAGGTGCGGTTGTGATCGCCAACCTGCAGCAGTGAACTGCTGCGCACCTGAAGCACCTCAGCAGCCTGTACAGGCACGGCCCAAAGCAGCAGCAAAAAGCCGATTAAGACAAAACGAATCAAGAGGTCGGCGCGTTGAGAACCGGCATGGGAGCCGGGAGGCCAACCATTTCAGCATTGCTTTTGCCTGGGGGAACCATCGGATAGCAGTTCTCACCACGACGAACGTGGATGTCAATCAACATCGGGCCGGGAGCCTTGAGCGCCGCCTCGAGATCACTGCGCAACGACTCCCGCTCGCGGATGTGGACGCCTTCCACACCGAAGGAGCGTGCAAGGGCCACGAAGTCCGGCATGCCATTAAGCATGTCGGAGGCGGAATAGCGCTCCTCGTAGAAACTCTCCTGCCACTGGCGCACCATGCCCTGCCAGTGGTTGTTGACGATCACCACCTTCACCGGGAGGCCATAGGCCGCCAGGGTTCCCAGCTCCTGAATGTTCATCAGGATGCTGGCGTCACCCGCGATGCACACCACCTGACGATCGGGGCAAGCCACTTGGGCGCCCATCGCAGCCGGCATGCCAAAACCCATGGTGCCGAGACCGGCACTGCTGATCCAGCCCCGAGGCCCATTACGCAGGTACTGGGCAGCCCACATCTGATGCTGGCCCACATCCGTGGTGACGATGGCATTCGGTGCCAACTCGCGAACGGCCAGCAGAACCTCTTGGGGGAATAAGGGGCCTTCGGCGGGAGGAACGGTGAGGGGATAAGTCTTTTTCCACTCAGCGATGCGTGCCAACCAAGAGGCCGTGCGGGGCTGCACCTGCTGCTGCAGGCTCAGCTCGACCAACCGCGCCACACTCAGGCTCAGGTCTCCCAGCACCGCCACATCGGGGCGGCGGGTCTTGCCGATTTCGGCCGGGTCAATCTCGAAGTGGATGACCTGGGCGCGGGGAGCAAAAGTATCGAGCTTTCCGGTCACCCGATCGTCAAAACGGGCTCCAACAGCAATCAGCAGATCGCATTCGGTGACGGCGAAGTTGGCGTAGGCCGTGCCGTGCATGCCGAGCATGCCCACCGAGAGGGGGTCGTTTTCATCGAATGCACCCTTCCCCATCAAGGTGGTAGTGACGGGTATCTGGTAGCGCTCGGCAATCACCCGCAGGCTGTCGTGGGCACCGGCTGAGATCGCACCACCGCCCACATAGAGCAGGGGATGCTCTGCCTCGGCGATCAGCTCAAGCGCCGACAGGATCGGTTCATCCCGGGGGGGCTGAGGCTTACGGAAGCCTTTGGGAACAATCGATCCGGGCTCAACCGGCACGTAGTCGAACATCTCCTGGCCAACATCCTTCGGGATGTCAATCAGCACGGGGCCCGGACGACCACTGGCTGCAATCAGAAAAGCCTGGGCAACGATGGAGGCGAGATCTGCCGGATCGCGCACCACCCAGGAATGTTTCACGATCGGCAGGGTGATGCCGAAGATGTCGGTCTCCTGGAAGGCATCGGTGCCAATCGCCGGACGCGGCACCTGGCCGGTGATCACCACCATGGGCACCGAGTCCATCTGGGCGGTGGCGATGCCGGTCACCAAGTTGGTGGCACCGGGCCCCGATGTGCCGAAGCAAACGCCCACCTTGCCTGTGGCGCGGGCGTAGGCATCGGCCGCGTGGGTGCCGGCCTGCTCATGCCGGACCAGGATGTGCTTGACCCAACCCTCGCTTTCGGCGATGTGAAGTGCGTCGTAAATCGGGAGAATGGCGCCGCCGGGGTAGCCGAAAATGGTGTCGACGCCATGGCGCCGCAACGCATCCATCAGGGCTGTCGCCCCAGACATTCTCTGCCCACCGTGACCGGCCTGCTGCCCAGTGACGGCCGAAGACGCTGAGGTGAGAGTCACAGAGGCGACGGGTCAATGACCCTCAAGATTAAGGGCCCGAAGCGCCCCTGGCTTGATCAGAGCAGACCGAGCGCATGCAGCGGCCCTTGACCACTGATCAGCTCCAGCAAAAAGGCAGAAAAACCGACCATGGCCAGACGGCCGTTCCAGACCTCAGAACTGTTGTTCCAACCCCATTCCCACTTTTCCTGGGGATAGAGCTTCACCTTGTTGGGAAGCTCCGCCGCCGCATCAAGACTCACTTCAGGACCCTGAAGGCTGGTAGCCACGAGATCGGCCAAGCCTTCGATGAAGGGGGAGTAGGTGTCGAGAGCGCGCACCCGGCGGAAATTCACCACGCCGGCTTCGGTGGCCAACTCCCGGTATTCGATGTCGATTTCCTCGAGCGTCTCGATGTGTTCGCTGACAAAGCTGATCGGCACCACCACCAGATCGTTGGTCTTCGCTTGGCCCAATTCCTCAAGGGCCTCCTCGGTGTATGGCTTGAGCCACTCCACCGGGCCCACACGGCTTTGGTACGCCAGGGTGAAGGGGTTGTCGTGGCCCATTTGAACGGCCAACTCCTTCATGATCAGATCGGTGCAGGATTCGATCTCTTTTTGATAGGGGTCGCCTGCCTCTTCGACGTAGCTCTTCGGAACACCGTGGGCGCTGAAGAAGACATGGGCCTTCGTGGGATCGTCGCTGTTGCGGACCTCTGCAGCGATCAGCTCGGCCATGGCCTTCACATATCCCGGGTGGTCAAACCAGCTGCGGATGCAGCGAATCGGCAACTTCTCAAACGCGGGATCCGCCTGCCGCAGGCGCTGAAGCTCGCGGAAACTGGATCCACTCGTGCTGATCGAGAAATGGGGGTAGAGCGGAAGCACCACCACCTCATCCATGCCGTCGGCCTTGATATCCGCCACTGCGGATTCGGTAAATGGATGCCAGTAGCGCATGGCCACGTAGCTGGTGGCATCGATGCCGCGCTGACGCAGCAAGCTCTGAAGTTCCCGGGCCTGCTGCTCCGTGATTCGCCGCAGTGGTGATCCGCCACCGATGGAGCGATAGGCCTCCTGCGACTTGCCACTGCGCAAGGTGCTGATCAACCAAGCCAGCGGTTTCTGCAGCGCCGGGCTGGGTAGCCGAATGATCTCCGGATCGGCGAACAGGTTGTACAGAAACGGTCCAACGTCTTGGATACGCTCCGGGCCACCCAGATTCAGCAGGACGACACCGACGCGAGACATACCCATCAGAACGCTTTTCGGGGGTTGAGCGTAGCCGCCATGGACGCGATCCTTGGTTCCAACGACACATTTATGGAGTTCAAAAGTGCGCTGGAGACCGCCAATGCGCAGCTGGCGGCACGGGGGTCACGCCTGCGCATCGAACAGCGGGGACGACGTCTGAACCTGCGCGGGTCTCTGCCATTGCGCGGGGATCCAAGCCAGAGCGGCTTGCAACGCATCAGCCTGGGGCTGATGGCCGATCCAGCCGGACTGAATCAAGCCCTCAGCACTGCTGCCCTGGTGCAGCTGCAATTGGAGCAGCGCAGTTTTGATTGGACGCTCTGGTCGGCCCCCACCTCATCAGCCACGGCCAAGGGGCGCTCGATCAGCATCCAGACCGCCATCGAAAGCTTCGAAGCAGCCTTTTTTGCCGACCCGCGCCGACGCCGTTCACCAGCGAGCAGTCGCACCACCTGGACCAGTGCCTACTTGCCCTACCTCAGGCGACTGGCGCGTCAGTGCAGTGATCAGCCGCTGGAGCCAGCGCTGCTGATGCAAACGCTGACCAGTTACGACGACGGCAGCCGCAGCCGGCAGCAGTGCGCCACGGCCCTGGCCGCCCTAGCCCGGCATCTGGAGCTGCCCTTACCGGAGGACTGGCGCCAAGAGGCCGGCGGCTATGGCCTGCATCGGGCCCGCTTCCGCCAGCTGCCCACCGATCCGCAGATCCTCGAAGCCGCAGGCCGCATTCCCAATCCGCAGTGGCGCCTGGCCTTTGCCCTGATGGCCACCTACGGCCTGCGCAACCACGAGGTGTTCTTCTGCGATTGCTCCTCTCTGGCCCCAGGCGGGGATCAGGTGTTGCGGGTGCTTCCGACCACCAAAACCGGTGAGCACCAGAGTTGGCCGTTCCACCCCGACTGGGTCGAGCGCTTCGGATTGCAGGAGCTGGCGGAGAATCCAGCCGCCCTGCCAGCGATCCAGACCGATCTGCGTCGGACCACGCTCCAGCAGGTGGGACGGCGGGTGAGTGAGCAGTTCCGCCGCTACGACCTGCCGATCACCCCCTACGACCTGCGCCACGCCTGGGCGGTGCGCACCATCCACGTCGGCCTGCCGGACACCGTTGCCGCCAGGATGATGGGCCACTCGGTGACGATCCACACCCGCACCTATCACCACTGGATCACCCGGCGTGACCAGCAGCAGGCGGTGGATGCAGCCCTGGCCCGGCAACCGGCCTGACATCAACCTGACTGCCCTTTTGCACATCAACGATGACGTCGTTTCTGAGGCCGCTGGCCTACCGCTACCGCTGGATTTATGACACGGTGACGGCGGTGTCGTCGCTGAGTGTGGGTGGGGTGGAGCGCCTGCGGGGCCTAGGGCTCGAGGCATTGCGACCCCATCTCAAACCTGGAGCGGCAGTGCTGGATTTCTGCTGCGGCAGTGGCGAAGCAGCGGCCCCATGGCTAGCGGCGGGCTATGCCGTGACGGGGCTCGATGTCTCCCCCCGCGCCCTGGATCTCGCCGCCCAACGCCACCCCACCCTGGAGCGGGTGGAGGGGCTGGCCGAAGATCCGCCGCTGGCCGATGCCAGCTTCAACGCCATCCAGCTGAGCGTGGCACTGCACGAATTCCCCCGCAGCGATCGGGAGAGGGTGCTGCGCAGCGCCCTGAGGCTGCTGGAACCGGGCGGCTGGTTGGTGGTTGTGGATCTGCATCCAGCCGGACCTTGGCTGAAGCTTCCCCAACAACTTTTTTGCGCCCTGTTTGAAACCGACACCGCCACCGCCATGCTGGAGGACGATCTCCCCTCCCAGCTGGAGCAACTTGGGTTCAGCAGCGTGAGCCAAGAGCTGCTGGCGGGACAGGCCCTGCAACGCATCACCGCCACTCGACCTCGATAGAACCAACAACGCCCCTCTTTCCATGAGCACGAACGACCTCGATCAATCCGCCGCAGAGCTGGGCATGGGGGGCAAGCTCGCTCCCGAAACCGACGACGCCGGCTACCGCAAACGGATGGAGCGGCGCCAGCAGGTGCAGAAGCAACGGGTGGAGGAACGCGATAAGGAGAAGGGGCTGGTGCTGGTGTTCACCGGCCAGGGCAAGGGCAAAACAACAGCCGGGCTTGGGCTGGTGCTTCGCACCCTTGGCCATGGCGAGCGGGTAGCGATTGTTCAATTCATCAAGGGGGGCTGGGAGCCCGGCGAAGCACGAGCACTACAGGCCTTCGGCGAGCAGGTGAGCTGGCATGCCCTGGGGGAAGGCTTCACCTGGGAAACCCAGAACCGAGAGCGGGATCAACAACTGGTGGAGGCGGCCTGGCAGACGGCCCTGGGCTACCTACGCGATGCGAGCGTGAAATTGGTACTGCTCGACGAGCTGAATGTGGCCTTGAAACTGGGCTACATCGAGGCCGGTACGGTGATCGACGGATTGAACGAGCGACCGGAGCTCACCCACGTAGCGGTGACCGGACGGGGCGCACCAGCCGAGCTGGTGGAGCGGGCCGATCTGGTAACCGAGATGACCCTGGTGCACCACCCCTTCCGCGAACAGGGGGTGAAGGCTCAGGCGGGCATCGAGTTTTAAGGGTTGAACAACCCAGCCTTAGTTAGGCCGCTTCAGCCGCCTCGAGATCGTCCTGAAGATGACGGGTGGCCGCGGTGAGCACCGACAGTCCACTCACCAACAGAGCGCGGTGCACCACAGGCTCACGCCAACAGTCCGGATCCTGGCTGGCCCGTTCCAAAGCGGAAAGCGTGAGACGGGCCATCACACCGCTTTGGGTGGCATCGCTCTTTGTCATCAAACAGCCGCGGTTTCCCCATCCAAGCGGCGATCAGAGGCTTCTGCCAGTGCTTGCTACTGTCGAAAGGATCTGGACCGTAGATGACCTACACACGCGTCCTGCTGAAACTCAGCGGCGAAGCTCTGATGGGATCTCAGGGCTATGGCATCGATCCCGCGATTGTTCAGTCAATTGCCTCTGATGTGGCCAAAGTGGTGGCCAGTGGCACCCAACTGGCGATCGTCGTGGGCGGCGGCAACATCTTCCGCGGCCTGAAGGGGTCTGCAGCGGGCATGGAACGGGCCACAGCCGACTATGTCGGCATGTTGGCCACGGTGATGAACGCCATCACCCTCCAAGACGGGCTCGAGAGGGCCGGCGTTCCCACCCGGGTGCAGACCGCCATCGCCATGCAGGAAGTGGCGGAGCCCTACATCCGGCGTAAAGCCATCCGGCACCTGGAAAAAAACCGGGTGGTGGTGTTCGGCGCCGGTTGCGGCAACCCCTTCTTCACCACCGACACCACCGCTGCCCTCAGGGCTGCCGAAATCAACGCCGATGTGGTGTTCAAAGCCACCAAGGTGGATGGGGTCTACGACAAAGACCCGGCCAAGCACGCCGATGCGGTGAAGCATGCCCAGCTCAGCTATCAAGATGTGCTGAGCGGCGAGTTGGGGGTGATGGACAGCACCGCCATCGCCCTCTGCAAAGACAACAACATCCCGATTGTTGTTTTCAACCTGTTTGAACCTGGCAACATCGGCAGAGCCGTGGCCGGGGAACCGATCGGGTCCCGCATCGGCGACCCCGCCTAATAACGCAACCGAGTACGCACGTCTCCACCCCCAGCAACCATGTCGACCCAGGACCTCGAAGCCAGCATGCGCAAGTCGGTGGAGGCCACCCAGCGCAACTTCAACACCATCCGCACCGGCCGGGCCAATTCCTCCCTGCTGGATCGCATCAGCGTGGAGTACTACGGCGCCGAAACCCCACTGAAGTCGCTGGCCACCCTGTCGACCCCTGATTCCCAGACGATCCAGATCCAACCGTTCGACATCAGCGCCCTGGCCTCGATCGAAAAAGCAATTGCCATGAGTGAGCTGGGCTTCACCCCCAACAACGACGGCAAGATCATTCGCATCAACGTTCCGCCCCTCACCGAGGAACGCCGCAAGGAGTTCTGCAAGCTGGCCTCCAAGTACGCCGAGGAAGGCAAGGTGGCCCTGCGCAACCTGCGCCGCGACGCAATCGACAAGATCAAGAAGCAGGAGAAGGAGGGAGAGTTCTCCGAAGACCAGAGCCGCGATGAGCAAGACAGCGTTCAGAAAACGCTCGACAAGTTCATTGCCGAACTCGAGAAGCACCTTGCCACCAAGGAAGCCGACATCCTCAAAGTGTGACCAAGGGAGTGGATCGGACCCGCGATGTTCTGATCGTCGGGTCCGGGGCCGCTGGTGGTGCGGCGGCAGTGCATCTCGCGGCAGCGGGCCATGACGTTCTGACGCTTGAGCGCGACGACGAGCCGCGGGTCAAACCCTGCGGTGGTGGCATGGCAGCCTCTGTACAGCAGTGGTTCCCGTTTTCACTGGAGCCAGCGGTGGAGCAGGTGATCCGTCAGGTTGATTTCAGTTGGTGCCTGGAGGATCCGGTGGTCGCCGAGCTGCCCGGCAATGCACCGTTCTGGATCGTGCGCCGCGAAACGCTGGATCAACTGCTCTCAGACCAGGCCAGTCAGGCTGGGGCTGAACGGCTTACAGGCGTTGAGGTCAATGACATCCGTCGTCATGGAGATATATGGCAGGTGACGGCAACCGATGGGCGCCATTGGCAGGGACGGACCGTGGTGATCGCCGATGGTTCGGGGTCCCCTTGGCCCCAACAGCTCGGCCTGGGAGCGAAACAGCCCCAGATGGCCACCACCATGTCGGTGCGGCTGGAGGGCCAGGGAAATCTCAGCGATGGCACCACACGCTTTGAATTCGGCCTGGTGAAGCAGGGCTTCGCCTGGGCCTTTCCCCTCGCTGGCGGGGTGAACATCGGTGTGGGCAGCTTCATCGGTAAGCAGGACGCCGACCCGGAGCAGGTGCTGGCCCAGCTGCTGCCGGATCTGGGCTTCGCCGCAGATGCTGGGATCCGCCAACGGGGGCAACTGCGGGTGTGGAACGGCCATCACCGTCTTGATGGCAACGGCATTGTGGTAGTTGGCGATGCAGCATCGCTGTGCGATCCATTTCTGGCGGAAGGGCTACGCCCCGCCCTGATGAGTGGCTGCGAGGCGGCTCGACATCTCAGCCAATGGCTCAAGGGCGACAGTCGAGATCTGCGGGGCTACAGCCGCGCCATGCGGGAGCGCTGGGGTGAGTCGATGGCCTGGGGTCGGCGCATTGCCCAGGTGTTCTATCGCTTCCCCGGTGTGGGATATCAGCTGGGGATCAAGCGGCCCACCGCACCACGGCGGATTGCTCAGATTCTCTCCGGGGAAATGGGCTACGGCGACATCGCCCAACGGGTGATCAAACGGCTGCTGCTACAGCGCAACTAAAGGCCAAGGCTGAGCTGCTGACTGCCGTTGTCGGGTTGCTGAGGTTTGCGCCGACGGCGTGCCGTCGTGGGCTTTAAGCCAGCTTTACGGGAGCCATGCTTGCGCTGAATCGCATCGGCATGGCGATCAAAACCGGCCGAACGACGAATCTCCCAGATGCGATCTTTGGCGTCTTGCATGGATGTGGTGACATCAACAATCGGTGCTGGCATGCCACCACCCAGCATCCACGGCTCATGGATATGAATCGCGGGCACATCCTTGAGCTCAGGACACCACTGACGGATGAACAGCCCCTGGGGGTCGTGGTCCATCCCCTGCTTGATCGGGTTGTAGATCCGAATCGTGTTGATCGAGGTGCTGCCGGACTGCATCTGGCACTGGCTCCAATGGATTCCCGGTTCGTAATCAACAAACTGACGGGCCAGATGCAGGCCACTGTGCCTCCAGGGAAGCCAGAGGTTGTAGCTCGCGAAGGACATCAACATCGCCCGCATGCGGAAGTTGATCCAGCCATGGGCCCGCAAAGCGCGCATGCAGGCATCCACAAAGGGGACGCCTGTGCGGCCTTCGCTCCAGGCCGTCAAACGCTCGGCATCCGCTGCACGAATGCCCCGCATGAACGGATGGAAATCGCTGAATTCAATCGCGGGCTGATCCTCCAGCTTCTGAATGAAATGGCAGTGCCAGTGCAGCCTTGATTCAAAGCTGCTGACGCCGCGACCCCTGTGGTTGCGGCTGGTCTGCAGCACCTCCCGCATCGAGAGACAACCCCAGGTGAGATACGTCGAAAGCCGAGAACAACCGATGAAGGCGGTGTTGGGGCTCGACATCGACCGTTGATAGCGCTGGGCACGGTGCTGCAGAAAGTCGCTCAACTCCTTGAGGCCGGTCGAACGGCCACCGATCTGACGCTGCGGACACGCATCCGACAGCAGTTCTGAACAGGGACCCTCAGGGATCACTCCAGGATCAACACCCTCGAGGCGTTGCAACGCGGCCGGCGCTGGCGTGATGGGCTCCGTCATCTGAATCTCCCATCGCTTGGCCCAGCCATTGCGGCTGCGCATCCGGCGCGCCACCCCGAACTGGGGGATTTCCGTCCAGGCGATGCCGTGCTGACGAGCCCAAGCCCCAACGCGTTTGTCGCGCTGGTAGGTCCAGCCGTTGCCGGTTTCCTCATGGCTCCACAGCCCATCGATACCGAACTGGCGCCGGGCCCGCTCCAGCACCTGCACCACATCCCCAACACGCACCACCAAGGGTTGGCCCAGATCCGCTAGGGCCTGGCGCAACTCCAGCAGCGACTCCCGGCAAAACATCCACTGCCGCTCGGAGGCATCGGGCTGCTGCCACAACTCCGGCTCCACCACATACAACGGCAGCACAAGGCCACACTCGGCAGCAGCCGCCAAGGGCCGGTGATCAACGATGCGCAGATCACGCTTGAACCAGACGATCTGCAGCGCTGCCATTCACTGCAATTGAAGGAATCCGGTTCTAGTGGATCCGGAGCTCCAGCCAAGATTCAATCCACTGCCATTTCCATGACATCTGAAAAGCGGGTTTTCACCGTGTTGCGGAAACCCTCCACATCCAAATGGCGCGTCATCAACGCGGCACCAAGGAAACAAACCATCTGCAGGCCAAAGACACCGCCATAGGCAGCGAACAAATCACCCCCGTTCCACGCTTTGAGCAAGGTGAGCAGCCCGCCTCCACTGATGGTGGCCAGGCCGCAGGAATAGGCATAGCCCGCACCCCAGATGCCCAGGAGGAAGCCAGTGCGACCGGGCTGCACAAAGCTGAACATCAAGGAGAGGCAGGCATTCATGCACACCCCCAGCGACAGGCCAAACAAGCCAACGGAAGTCCGCAACAGGGGGATGGACTGCTCAGAGCCGGCCCAAAGCATCAACAGCAAAGCCAAAGCTGCCAGCACCGCGCCCACCCGGGCCGCTCTGATGTTGCCGGCACGCTCAATCAACCAGAAGCCACTGAGGCCCAGGCCAGCAAAGAAGCCCAGGGCAATCAACACATTCAGCGATGTGGTGGCACAGACACTCATGCCAAAGACGGCGGCACCGTAGGGCTCGAGCACCGCATCGTTGAGGAACATGCTGAAAGTGAACAGGCAGAGCACCCCGAGGAAGCGTCCGGCCTGAGGGATGGTGCGCAGTTGCCACAACAATTGGGGCAAAGCCAACCGCTGGGGGACATCCTGGGGAGCCACCCCCGCAGGCACCATCAAGCCTGTAGTGCAGCGTTCCACGCCAAATACAGACACCACCCCAAGCCCCAGCAGCACCAACGGCGTCACCAACGACAAGTGCTGAAGTCCGGCCAGAACAGCGGTGCGGCTGGCATCGGCCGCACAGGCACTGCCGAACACCTGATTCACCAGAACACTGCCCAGCAACACCCCCAGTAGACGCATCCCCCACACCACCGACAGCACCCGCGGCCGATCGGCTTCTGTGGTGCGATCGGCGATCAAGGCCGAAAAGGCTGTTCCACCGGCGGCAATCGCCGTGCCGATTCCCACGAAAACAAGAATCAACAGGCCAATCAGCAGCGCATTGAGCTCACCGCCGGAGGCCTCCATGCTGGCGGCCAACCGGAGCACCAGCTGACAAGCAACGCCGAACAACAGGGCGATCGCCAAGGAGCTGATCACGATGAAAGGTGTGCGCCGTAGCCGGCTGGGAGGGATGCCATCGGAGCGATGGCCGAACCAAGCGCGGGTGAACCCCATCAACTGCTGAGCACCCACGGCCAAGGCCGCCAACACCGCCGGCAGCTGGATGTCTTGAATTAGTAGACGATTCAGCAGTCCCAGGATGAGAACGCCAAGGATTCCCAGACTGAGCTGGAACAATCCAAGTTGCATTCCCAGGCGGAGAGGCCGCATCGCGAGTGATCGGAATCCAAAATCCGAATCATTCTCACTGATCAATCGAAAAAATCACTTGCTTGTTTCAGACAATGCCAGCAAGCTCTCTATGCGGCATAGCCGGCATAGGCGAGCTATTTGTCACGCCAAACGCTTGAGAAAACTCCTGTTCAAAGCCTATTTTTCTTGCGCCAATCCATCGCTTTAACAACAAGAGATTCAACTAGAGCTGCGCTTCATCATTCGAATTCACCACAAAGACACAGATTGGATCATCCAATACAACTTCTCCACAAGTGCAGACCAATACAACCTCGACGCCCCAGATATTTCCCCTTGCATCCAAAGCCTCACTTTGGCCTTTCAATAAATAACATCGCAGCACATTTAGCCACGATTCAAAATCAAGTCAAACAATCGTTAGACCCCATCGAAAAAAGTTCTGTCTCAGCCCTCAGCCAACTTGATGTCCCGCAGACGGGCATCAATCGATGCGAGGAGTTGCACTGCGAACATCGGCGTCTCCTGAACTGCAAACAGGAACTTGTCGCGGTTCATGGCAATCAAACGGCAATCACTGGTGGCCGTGGCGGTGCTCAGACGCTGATGGTCCTCCATCACCAAGGCCCCAGCACCAAACACATGGCCTACTGGGATGTCCTCGTGTCCCTCATGGCCTGCAGAATCAATCCAGGTGAGCCGCACCGATCCCTCCAGCAGACCGTACATGCAGGTGCCGGTTTCGCCCGTACGAAACAGCACTTCACCCTGCTGGAGACGAATCACTTCGGCCTTGCTGGCCAAAGCACGCATGGTGTCGAGCGCATGCATGGAACCAGCTCGACTCAGACAGAGGTCAGAGCAAGGGCTGCGCCAAAGCCTTGGCGCACATCCTCCTGAGAGATCAAACCATCATGGTCCTGATCCAGGGCATCAAAGATGGCATCACTACCGAGCCATTCATCGCGGGTGATCGATCCATCACCGTTCATGTCATTGAGCATGAAGATCTCGGAAACGGCGTGGCGGAAGGCGGATCCACCCTCCAGTTCAGCCAGACGATGGGCCAGTTGATGCTCCAGCGTTTCAATGGCCTTGCTGAAGCCTTTGATGCCCTCGGTGAGTTTGTCGCTGGCCATCCGATCGTCCTGCATCAATGCATCAAAGCTGGCGCGATCGACGTGGATCTTGGCTTCGCCATCCGTGGGATGGGCCGCATCCAATTTCTGGGTCAGCACGGCATCACTCTCACGGAGTTGATCCAACAACTTCGGTGAAATCGTGAGCAGATCGCAACCGGCCAGCTCGGTGATCTCATCGATGTTGCGGAAGCTCGCCCCCATCACCTCGGTGCTGTAGCCGTGGGTCTTGTAGTAGTTGAAGATCTTGGTCACCGAAATCACGCCGGGATCTTCCGGACCGGGATAGGAGTCGCGCCCGGTTTCTGCCTTGTACCAATCCAAGATGCGCCCGACGAAGGGGGAAATCAGGGTGACGCCGGCTTCGGCACAGGCAACCGCCTGACCGAAACCAAACAGCAGGGTGAGGTTGCAGTGAATCCCCTCTTTCTCCAGCACCTCGGCGGCTTTGATGCCTTCCCAGGTGGAGGCAATTTTGATCAGAACACGATCGTTGCTGATGCCGGCATCGTTGTACAAACGAATCAGCTTGCGCCCCTTTTCAATCGTGGCATCGGTATCAAAACTCAGGCGAGCATCCACCTCAGTTGACACACGACGGGGAACAATCTTGAGAATCTCCTTGCCGAAGATCACACTGATTTCATCCAGCGCTTCCCGCACAACGTCTTCCACCGCTGCATCGCTACCCATCAACTTGCGCGATGACCGCAACGCCTCATCAATCAGGTTCTGGTAGGCGGGAATCTGCGCAGCAGCCAGGATCAACGACGGGTTGGTGGTGGCATCCCGAGGGGTGAACTTACGGATGGCCTCCAGATCACCCGTGTCGGCAACGACCACGGTCATTTGTGAAAGCTGATCGAGCAGGCTGGCCATGATGTACGACGGCTCAATACCCGTAACGTAGCGACGCTTTTTGATGCGTCAGCTGTTCAAAAGCTTGTTCAATTCAGCAGGTTTTGAGGGAGCAATGCGCTCAACAACCAGCAAGGCATCAATGATCTGCTTGGCGACAGGAACGGCCACGGTGGAGCCATAAGCGTGTTCACCTTGGGGCTCATCCACCACCACAAACACCACGTAACGGGGATCCTCAATCGGCAAGGTCGCTACAAAGCTGCAGATCTTGGCTCCTGGCAGATAGATCCCATTCAGGGCCTTCTGCGCTGTTCCCGTTTTGCCACCAATTCGGTAGCCGGGCGTTTTCACACCCTTGCCACTGCCCTGATCCACCACAGATTCCATCCACTGAAGCACCGTGCGCGTGACCTCCGGGTTCAGCAACGGCTGACCACTGGGTGCCGCCGCCGGAGCCAAGGCATCACCCGAGCGGAAGCCACGGGTGATGTGGGGACTGATCAACTTGCCACCGTTGGCCAGCATCCCGTGAAGCTGCACCAGCTTGAGCGGCGTCAGCGAAAACCCCTGACCAAAGGCCGTCGTCGCCGGCTCGATCGGCTGACTGGTGAACTGCTTCTTGCTCTTGAGCTGTCCGGCCACCGCTCCGGGGAGGTCGGTGTCGGGACGCTGATTGATGCCAAGACGCTCCATCCAGTTCCAGTAGGCATCGTCGTCAAGACGGCGCATGGCTTGGACCATGCCGACGTTGCTTGACACCTGCAGGACGGTGGCGAAATCCACCAAACCATGAGCTTTTTTGTCGTGGTTGTTGATCGGCCAACCACCGATCATCAGCTTGCCCACGTCATTCACCCGATCCGTCGCCTGAATTGCGCCGTCCTGAAGTGCCAGAGCCAGATTGATCGGCTTGAACGTCGACCCCGGTTCATAGAGATCCTGAACGGACCATTCCCGAAACCGCCCGGTGGGGAAATCCCAGTAGCGGTTGGGGTCATAGGTGGGTGTCGATGCCAGCACCAACAGCTCACCGTTGGTGGCATCCATCACGATCGCGGCACCCTTCTGGGCTTTCCACTTGGCAACCTGCTCAGCGAGAGCTTTGAGTGCCACCTGCTGGAGCCTCGAATCCAGCGTCAGCTGCAGGCGCAAATCATCGCCATAGAAAGCACCCGGGGCGAGGTTGGCCGGCAATGGCGTGCCATCAGCGCCGCGGCGGAGGTATCGGGTTTGCTCATGGCGAGCTAGATCACCATCACGGCTCTGCTCAAGACCCGCTTGAGGTTGCCGCTCCGCATTGAGAAAGCCCACAACGTTGGCAAACAACGACGCCTGGGGATACACCCGCTGGGGATAGGCCTCCAGATCCAGGCCGCTGATTCCAAGGGCACGGATGCGATCGGCCGTCTCCGGATCCAGCTCCTCAGCCAATTTGATCCCCGAGGCCTGGGTTCCCATGGCCTTCAGAAGCGCAGGCACGGGACGAGCCAAGGGATCGGCCAACACCTCCGCTACATCCTTGGCAGGACGGACGAGATTTGGGGCATCTCCCGGCATGTTGAAGTAACGGGGATGGGCCCAGAGCCGGAACCGCTTTTCATCCATCGCGACCAGGCGGCCGGTGCGATCGACAATCGGACGCCGTTGTCCCAAGGGTTGGGTGCGCTGCGTTTGCAGCTGACGGGCACGCTGCTCCAGGTCGGGGGCTTGCACCAACTGCAACCAGGCCATGCGGCCCACCAACCCCATCAGGCCTGCCGCCAGGATCAAGAAAATGATCCAAAGCCGCTTTGGGGGAACTTGGGTCAGAGGAACGACCCGCGCGCGGGAACGCCGCGAACGGACGGGTCGATGCCCGGACAGCCGCGTCATCAGTACCCCGCCCTAATGGGCTGATTCCCCAGGGCCTGGAGCGATGCCATGGGAGAGGACGCGGACACTTGCAAAGAACCCAGATCGGGGCGATCGAGATGCACCAGATTGGCCACTTGCGTTGGCACCAGGCGGTTGGGCTGCTGAGAACGCTGCAACAGATGCTGTTCCATCACAGCGGTTGATTCCGTCAAGCGGTGTGCCTGGGTGCGTGTTGCCTCCAGCAGGTGAAAGGCCACAGTCCAGCGATGCTGCCAGTGCAGCGTGAGAGCAGCCAGAACCGCAACCGCCGCAATCAACCCCAGCAGCGTGCCGTCCATCAGGCGATGGAGCCCCCCAAGGAGAGGGGAGCGTCGTGCAATGCGTCCGGAGGACAGTGACCCTTGAATCAGCTCGAAAGCCGTGGTCGATGCACGCTGTTCCGGAGCGGCAACCACCGGGATCACAGGCGAATAGGCCAGTGAACCACCTGCAGATAGGCGGGGCAAGGCTCAGAGCAGCAGCAGATTCAGGAAAGTCACGGCGTTCCACAGCCCATGCATCAGCACCGAGGGCCACAGGCGTCCGCTACGGAGCCGCACTAAGCCAAGCCCAACTCCCAACACAGTGAGCGGTGCCAACTCGCCAACACTGATGTGGGCCATGGCAAACAACAGGCCACTGAGCAGGACCCCCGGGAGGGGACCGAGCCGGGTCGCCAACACCGGCAGCAAGGCACCGCGGAAAATCGTCTCCTCAAACAGCGGCGCCAGCACAACCGCAGTGAGAGCAAGCAAGGCCAGCGCAAGCGGATCACGGCTGCCCAGCACCAACTCCAACAGCGGATTGCTGCCCCCGGGATCCCCCACCAGGCGCACGAGCAACCACCCCGTGAGCATCACCACCGGGGTCACCATCAACCAGCCCGCCAGCGCATCGCGCAGAGCTGAGAGCAGCGGACGCACGCGCCACTGCATCCATCCCCCCAGCGGTGCCCTCTCCTTGGGCAGCGAACGCACTTGCCGCCAAAGGATCAGCAGGCTCGGCAAGGCCATCACGGCGTAGTTGATCACCACGCTGACGGCTTCGCGACGAGGGCTGCCAAGCCCCGCCGTCAGTGCACCCACCAACGGGAACGCCACCAGCGGAACGCCAACAGCACTGATCACCACGAAGCCACCCGCCACCAGCAGCGCCATGTCGACCAGGGTCAGCGCCGGCCCCTGAACATCGGGCCAGGCCATCAGCCGGCCTCGCAGCCAACGCCAGGCCTGACCAAACAGCAGCAGGCCCCCGAGCAGGGCCGTCACCAGGGGCAGCACCGTGCTGAGGGCCAAACGGAACGCCGCTTTCCCCGCGGCTGCAGCATCGATGCAGAGCGTGGGATCAGAGGTGCCCGCTTCGCAATGCAGCTGCTGGAACAAAGGATCATCGGCGCCGCGTGCAAGGTCCGCTGATGCGGAACCTTGGCCCTGCAACAACAGGAGCATCTGTTGTTGCCGCTCATTCCGCTCCTCTGAGCTGATTCCCTCCAGGGCCTTGAGCAGGGCATCCCGCGGCGACTCCCCCAGGAGGGCATCCCGCAACGGGGGCGGCACCGCTGGTTCAGCAAGAAGCGTCAACTCCTGCTGCTGAAGGCTCAGGGCAGGTGCCACCGAAGGTCGCGAAAGGCTGTCAATCAAGCCCGATAACCAGATAAAACCAGCCAAAGCGAGGGACAAGGCCGCCAGAAGTCCCTTCCAGTGCGGGGAAACCGGTTGTGGGGAACTGGGCACCAGCGGGCGTCAACTGCCCACGATTGTCCCCCCGAAAGGCCGCTTCCATACGATGGCCGCGCCCTGACGCTGAACCGTGCCCCTTCGTCTTCTTCTGGTCCGCCACGGTCTCAGCAGTTTCAACAAGGAACGGCGCATCCAGGGCCGCGATGATCTCTCGAACCTCAGCGAGGAGGGGCATGAACAGGCCAGGGCCCTGGGCCGCTCGCTCCAGGACGTGAGCATCCAGGCCATCTACAGCTCTCCCTTGCAGAGGGCGGCCGCAACCACTGCGAGCCTGCTGGAGGCCAAAGGCGGGCAGACACCGGGTCCCGTCTTTGACGACGGACTGCTGGAAGTGGATCTGGAGCCCTGGTCCGGCCAGACCATCGACGAGCTAAAGCAAGGCTCAACGGAGGCCTACAAGATCTGGAAGCAGCGGCCCATGGAGCTGGAGCTCCAGCGTCGTGATGGTTCGAGCTACAAACCACTGCCTGAACTGATGGAACAGGCGCGGGGCTTCATCAGCAACCTGTTGGAGCGCCACCCCGCCAACGGCAACGACACGGTGCTGGTGGTGGCCCACAACGCCATCCTGCGCTGCCTGATGCTGGTGTTGCTGGGGGAACCCGACCACGGCTTCCGTCGTCTCCGCGTCGACAACACCTCCCTTTCCATCTTCAATCTCCGGCCGGGAGAGAACGGCCCCCAGGTGCAGATCGAATGCTTGAACAGCACCACACATCTGCAACCCCTGCCGGAGAAGGGCAAAAACGCCAGGCTGATTTTGGTGCGACACGGCGAGACCGACTGGAACAAAGCCGGGCGCTTCCAGGGACAGATCGATATTCCGCTCAATGAGAACGGTCGCCGTCAAGCCGCGGCCGCCCGCGATTTCCTCAAAGACATCCCCATCGATCGGGCCTGGAGCAGCACTCTTTCGCGCCCAACCGAAACGGCCCAGATCATTCTCGAGGCGCATCCCGATGTGCCCCTGACTCAGATCGACGGACTGGTGGAGATCGGACACGGTCTCTGGGAAGGCAAGCTCGAATCCGAGATCAGAGATGGCTGGTCGGAGCTGCTGGACACCTGGAAACGGGCTCCGGAAACCGTGCAGATGCCTGAGGGGGAAACCATCCAGGACGTGTGGGCCCGTTCCGTCCGGAGCTGGGGAGAGATCGCTGGCGAGCTGAAGCCTGAGGAAACGGTGCTGGTGGTGGCCCACGACGCCGTCAACAAAACGATCCTCTGCGATCTGTTGGGGCTGACCCCGGCCGACATCTGGGCCGTCAAACAGGGCAACGGTGGCGTCACGGTGGTCGACATTGCCGCTGATCCAGGCCAGCCTGCAGTGGTGACCTGCCTCAACCTCACCTCCCATTTCGGAAGCGTGATTGACCGAACGGCAGCAGGCGCTCTTTGACGTCATGAACGACACCTTGCTGCTGGATCCGGTGCGCATCCTGCGTGGCCCCGGACATTCGGTTCAGCGCGGTGCAGTCCTGATCCACCAAGGGGTTCTCGTCGGCTTTGACGACCAGGCCCGGCAGCAGGCCCTCGACCTGGGCATCAAGGCCAGTCCAGCACCGGATCAACTGGTCGCCCCCTGCCTGGTTGATCCCCATTCCATCCTTGAGACCCCCTTCAGTGGGGATCAAGAAACAGCCGTGAGCCTGCGGCACTGTGCCGCAGCAGGGGGCTATGGACAGATTGCCCTGCTTCCCCGCAGCAGCAGCTGGCGCGATTGTCCGGAGCGGCTCCAGGGGTTCAGTCTCGATCAGGATCAGACGGCGTCGGTTCGGCTGCACCTTTGGGGAGGCTTCAGCCGCGGCGGAAAGGCGGATGAACTTGCTCCCCATGGCGATCTTCTCGAACACGGTGCCATCGGACTGGCGGACGATGACGCCATGGTGCCAACCACGTTGCTGGAGCGGGGATTGCTGCTCGGAGAGATGGGGAGATGCCCGGTGCTCGTGGCACCCCGGGATCCAGATCTGCAAGGGGAGGGTCTGGTGCGGGAAGGGGTGGAGACGCTGCGGGCCGGGTGGCCAGCGGATCCGATAACCAGCGAGACCCTTCCCCTCAGCCAGTTGCTGCTGCTGCATCAACGCCATCCGGAACGACAACTGCGGCTGATGAACCTCTCCACGGCAGCGGCGGTGCAGCAACTTTCAGGCTGCGAGTTACCCCCCTTAAGCAGCGTGAGCTGGTGGCATCTTCTGACCGACCGCAGCATGCTGGCCAGCAGCAACCCGGGCTGGCGTGTTTGCCCATCTCTCGGTGGC
Organism: Synechococcus sp. MU1617; assembly: GCF_020514235.1. Taxonomy (NCBI): domain Bacteria; kingdom Bacillati; phylum Cyanobacteriota; class Cyanophyceae; order Synechococcales; family Synechococcaceae; genus Synechococcus; species Synechococcus sp. MU1617. The sequence continues at coordinate 125,756 of NZ_VTLB01000006.1, read as the reverse complement.
CCAGGCGACCGCCAGCAGTTGATCCAGGCCGTTCAGCAGCGAACGATTACTGCCGTAGCTGTCCACGCTGTGCCTCTTGATGCAGAGGACATGCTGTTGCCAGGTGACCAGCGCCCCGCAGGCCTCAGCGGCCACCATGTGGTGCTTCCTGCGCTGTGGAATGCCCTGGTGCGGCCTGGACGCTGGACCGTGGAAGATCTTTGGCAGGCCCTCAGCTTTGGGCCGTCGGCGCTGATCGACCAGCCCTCTGAACAGCTTGAACAGGGCAGCCGGCGCTGGCTGCTGTTCGATCCCGATCAAGGCTGGACCATCAGCAGCCACACCCCTGGAGCACCGCGTGCTGCCAACATCCCCTGGCTGGGCCGGGAGCTTCAGGGACGCGTTGTGGCCTGTGGCCTCACTTGCTGAGCGGACCGATGCGCGAAGGAGGCCAGAAGCGAAAAACGGCACGCCCAATGATCTGATCGTCAGGCAAAAACGGACCGCCTGGCCAGCGACGGGCATCCTGGCTGTTGCGGCGGTTGTCGCCCAAAACAACAACGTTGTCTTCGGGAACAACGGCATACAGGCCCTTGCAGCCGATCATTCCATCGCGATCGGAGCAGAAGTTGGTGACGTAAGGCTCATTGAAGGCCGTGCCGTTGATGCTCACGGCACCAAGGCTATTGACCTCCACGACATCACCAGGAACACCCACCACCCGTTTGATCCAGGCCTCACATTCGGGATAGCGCTGTAACAGCACACGATCCACAACCCAGCTGATGCCCGGGAAAGTGACAACGCCGCACTTGAGTGGATTGGGCTGCCCGGCCTCCAACTTCCAAACGGGATCGAAGGCACTGGGAGAATTGAACACAACGATCTCTCCCCGCTGAGGAGGTCGTGAGCGGTACGACAGCTTCTCAACGATCAACTTGTCGCCGACCTGAAGACCCGGCAGCATCGATCCCGAAGGGATATAGCGGGCTTCAAAGGCGAACTGCCGAAGCAGGAGATAAAGCGAAACCGTGAACAGAAATGGGGCCCAGAACTCCCATATCGCGCTCACTCTGCCCTTCACATCGGAAGGCCCTCTCTCCGCGTTCAATGTGGGCAGGCTCAATCTTTCCATCCACGATAGGGGGAACCTGCAGGCCCAATGATTCGTCCACGCTGGCAAGCACTCAAGCCCCAACACGGCCTGCTCAGCTGGCGCCGGTGGGACCAGGCCATTGCTGTCATCGCCGCAGTCAATCTCACCTGGGTCGCCATCGACCTCACTTACATCCCCCTGCGCAATTTCTGGCTGCAACGCAATCTTTATCCGGTGCCATCGCTTCCCCTGGTGGTTCCCCTGCCCTGGCTCCCAGACATCACCCCACTGCTGGATCCACTCAAGGGCATCGAACCCCATCGCGACACCAAGGCTTATCTCAAGGCCTACACGGCCCTGGATCTTGCACTGCAGCAGAACGGCTCGAACACTGCTGAGAGCACCGATCTGCTGAAGCAGCAGGCTGCGCTCACCACAGCGCTGATGGACAGCAACCCGTTCATCAGTTCAGGCCAAGCCGGCGCGCTTGAAAAATTCAAGAACCGACTCCGCGCCCGCACCGGCCTGGAATCAGCCCGTGACTCCGCCAACCTGCTCCTAAGCCCCGAGCATCTGGAACGCTTCCCCTGGAGCCAGGAGCGTCAGTTCTGGAGCCAGAAGGTCCTGCCACTGGTGGAAAGCAACTATTGGCGAAGCATCGATGAGAACGGCCGGCCCAGCGATTTGAGCTGGCGCATCGACACGCCGTTTCAACTGCTGTTTCTGATCGACATTCTTCTGCGCACCTTGCGTCTGAAACAGCGCTACCCGGCGATCCGCTGGCGCGACGCCCTGTTACGCCGCTGGATCGACCTGCCCCTGCTGCTGCCGTTTGCGCGCTGGCTCAGGGTGATCCCGGTCACAGAGCGGCTTTGCGGAGCCGGCCTACTGCAACTCGAACCGCTACGTGCCGTGATAAGCCGCGGCGTGGTGGCCCTGTTGGCTGTGGAGCTGTTTGAAGTGATCGCCATCAGGGTGGTCGATGCTCTGCAGCAATTGATCCGATCACCACAGCTGCCAGAGAGGGTTCGCGGACTCTGCAGTTACCAAAGCAGTGATTTGAACGATGAGCGGGAGGTGATCGAGCTGCTGCGGTTGTGGCTTCCTCTGCTGCTGACCCGCATTGGCCCAGCCATGCGACCGCAACTGCAAGCCGTGATCAGCCATCTGGTGCAGCAGAGCTTGGACCAGAACGTCGTGCCGGATGCCCTGCGGCGGCTTCCTGGACTGCAAAACGCCGAATCAGAATTCAGCCGCCAGCTGGCCGAAAGCATGGTGACCTCAGTGCTCGACCTGTCCAAGGGAGCAGGAAACCGCATCGGTCAGCGTGATCCGGTTCTGGAATCCCTTGGATCCGAAACCTTGGATCGACTCTGGGAGGAACTGGCCCACACCCTGGAGCAGGGTCCTGTACTGAGCCGCAGCCAGGATCTGCTGGTCGCCCTCCTGGAAGAGATCAAACGCTCGAGCTTCAGGCAGATCCGTGACCAAGGCGATGTGGACGCCCTGATCAGCGAATTGGATGGCTTGAACTTCAGCCCTGGAGTGCCGACTCCCAAAGATCAGGCTTGAAGCCGGTCAAGTACGTGGAGCTATTCACTTCCACGAATGGACGTTTGATCAATTTGCCATCTGCAGCTAAGGCATCCATCGCCTGGTCATCTGTCAGAGCCTTCACTGCTGCCGCGCCAATGGCGCGATAACTCTGGCCACTGGTGTTAAACAACAGCTTCCTGTCACCGAGGGATTGGTGAGCGGCCGCCAGCATGACCTTTGACGGTGGAGTCAGGGTGATGTCGTGCACCTCATGGGCGATGCCTCGCTCGGTAAGCCAGGCCAATGCCTTTCGACAGGTGCTGCAGCGGTTGTAGCTGTAAACCTGGAGGGTTCCGGCCAAGACTCAGCGGCCGAACAGGGATTTGATCGCACCAACAAGGCTGTTGGAGCCGCGGCCCACACCTTCAGCGGGACGGGTACGAACGGTGACATCACCGAACACTGTGGTACGGCAGCTCAGACGGAAGTTCGCAGGACGGTCTGCCAGATAAACCTCCTCGACGTCGCTGCGGGGGGACAAGTTGGCTTGCCCTTCAACCACCTCCATCACACACGTGCCGCACTGACCAACGCCACTGCAGTTGTTGAGGTTGTTGAGACTCTTGTAGGGATTGACGCCTGCATCGAGTGCAGCCTTACGCAGATTCGCGCCCTCGATGCAGCCAACCTGCTGGCCTTCCTGCTCGAATCGGATGGTGGGCACGGTTACCGCAAATCTCAGTGCGCACCAACTTACAAGCATCTGGCCCGATCAAGGGGCTCTTCCCTGAGATCAATTGGCTGCATTAATGCAGGAATCAAGTAAGGGCTGAACCGCATCAAGGTCGCGCCATCCGTCAATCGTCACAACTCCACCCTGCAGCGTGCGGTACGTCCTGAAGAATTCAGCAACCTCCTCGAGCTGGGATGCCGCGATCTGGCGAATGCTGCGAATCTCGTCCTGACGGGGGTCTGCATCGGGAACACAAAGGATCTTCCCGTCGTAAGCACCCCGATCATGGAGATCCAACACACCGATAGGGCGAGCCTTGATCAGGCAACCCGCGAAGGTGGGTTCAGCCATGATCACCATCGCGTCGAGGGGAGAACCGTCCTCCGCCAGCGTGTTGGGGATAAAGCCGTAGTCGAAGGGGTAACGCACTGAAGAGTGCATCACCCGGTCGAGGACCATCACTCCAGCTTCGGCGGAGTACTCGTATTTATTCCTGCTTCCTGCCGGAATCTCCACGATGAGATTCACCAATCCTGGCGAAGGTGACGGGGAGAGCTGATGGAGATCCATGCCGATCCGAGGCGGTGGGGATCAGTTGCGGAGAAGGGAACGTTCGATCCGTGATCACAGCCACGAGAGGAGCACTGAAGCTGACAACAGCAATTAGTAATCCTTTGATGGCCGTCAACGAGGCGCGACGACTAAACGGCTCATCCGCCTCCGACGACGCGATGGCGTCATCGTGAGACGGGTGGGGAACATCTGAGGCCATAAAACGGGGAGCTGCAAAAGCTCCCTCTTCCGATCACAACGTTGATCAACTCATTCTGTCACTGCCAAAAGCAGGACGCACCGATCATTAAGCGGCGGGCCGGTCTTGCTGGTCGAGACGTGCGCTCAGGTCAGAAGGTGATTGTCCACTCGCCTCGAGTTGGCTTCGGATCAGTCGGAGCTCCTCAAGGATCGATCCCAAGATTTGCTGCGTCGCCGTTGAGGGAGAGTTCAGCACCTCGACGGTGACTTCCTTGATGCGTAGAACATCTTTCGCGAAGCGCGCCACCTCATTTGGGTGGAACATCAGCGGATCTTTCTGATCGCTGCGGTACTCCGGATTCAGCTTGCGGGGGTTGAAGGGGGGATTGAGGTTGCGTGGGTCGGTGTTGGTGTATCGGTAAACCGAGGCACGGGAGCGATTAAGGGATTTCTGAACGTCGTCGATTCCGACCAGGGCCTCGGCCTGCGCAGATGCATGGGCTGAATCCATGGAAAGCTCGGTCGCTTGTTGAACGCTTGACGCCACAGATTCAACGGACCGAGGAAACATGAGACGGGCCTAGGACAGGCTGGATTGAGCTGGACGGTAGCAGCCGAGACTCAGGGCGCACAGTGGAATTCCAGCAAAACAGACACTTCCGCGATCGGCATGCCTCCGAAGCGGTGATAACTTCCAAATCTCATTTTCTTCCGATTGATGCGCGTCTCCCGCCTGCTGCTGGTGACGCTTCGGGATGTTCCCGCCGAAGCGGAGATCACCTCGCATCAGTTGCTTCTCAGGGCCGGCTACATCCGTCGCGTTGGATCAGGGATCTACGCCTACCTCCCCTTGATGTGGAAGGTGCTTCAGAAGATCACCGCCGTGGTGCGAGAGGAGATGAACCGCGCTGGCGCCCAAGAAACCCTGCTGCCGCAGCTGCATCCTGCTGAGCTCTGGCAGAGGAGTGGCCGCTGGCAGGGCTACACCGCTGGAGAGGGGATCATGTTTCACCTCGAAGACCGACAAGGCAGAGAGCTGGGGCTTGGCCCAACCCATGAAGAAGTGATCACCAGCCTGGCGGGTGAGCTGCTGAGGTCATACCGGCAGCTGCCGGTGAACCTGTACCAGATCCAGACCAAATTTCGCGACGAGATCCGTCCCCGCTTTGGCCTGATGCGAGGCCGCGAATTCATCATGAAGGACGCCTATTCCTTCCATGCCAGCGAAGCGGATCTTCGCGAGACCTACGGCGACATGGATCAGGCCTACCGCCGCATCTTTGAACGTTGTGGCCTGGATGCCGTCCCTGTCGATGCCGATAGCGGAGCGATCGGCGGCGCCGCCTCCCAGGAGTTCATGGTGACGGCGGATGCCGGGGAAGACCTGATCCTGATCAGCGATGACGGCCAATACGCTGCCAATCAAGAAAAGGCTGTTTCGATCCCATCCGCCGCATCTCCTCTCCCTGATGGCCCGGAAGAATCGATTCCAACCCCTGGCTTGGGCAGCATCGAGAGCCTCTGCGACGCCAAAGGCTGGGATCCGAGCCAAGTGGTGAAGGTGCTGCTGTTCGTGGCGACGCTGGACGATGACACCCTCCAACCCCTGCTGGTGAGCCTCCGTGGTGACCAGGAGCTCAACCCGACCAAGGTTGTGAACGCCGTCAGTCGAATCCTGAATAAGGGTGTTCTCGATTGCCGCCCGATCACACCAGACGACAACAACCGTCAGCAGATTGATCCGATCCCCTTTGGATCGATCGGGCCCGACTTCTCCGATGACGTCCTGCAGGGAGCCAAGACCTGGGAGCCAACATTCCTGCGTCTGGCGGACGAAACCGCCAGCGAACTCGGCGGCTTCATCTGTGGTTCCAACAAGCCCGATCTGCACCGTTTCAACACCAGCTGGGCCGCCATCGCGCAGAAGCCGACCAGCCTGGATCTACGCAATGCACGAGCAGGCGACGTCTGTACACACAACCCTGAATCAAGGCTGACGGAAAAAAGAGGCATCGAAGTTGGCCACATTTTTCAGTTGGGCCGGAAATATTCCGAGGCCATGGAGAGCCGTTTCACCAACGAGAACGGCAAGACCGAACCGTTCTGGATGGGTTGCTACGGAATCGGCGTTTCCAGGCTGGCGCAGGCTGCCGTCGAACAGCACCACGACGACAGCGGCATCTGTTGGCCGACCGCCATCGCCCCCTTTGAAGCCATCGTCGTTGTTGCCAACATCCAAGACGAGACCCAGGCCCAGCTTGGGGAAGCGCTCTATACGCAGCTTCAGGCTGCCGGAGTCGATGTGCTCATCGACGACCGCAAAGAACGCGCCGGCGTCAAGTTCAAAGACGCGGATCTGATCGGCATCCCTTGGCGGATCGTGGTGGGACGCGACGCGAGCGAAGGAACCGTTGAACTGGTGTGCCGCAGCAGCCGCGAGGTGCAGAAGCTTCCCCATGCTGAGGCTGTGACCTGCCTGACCAAGGCACTCCACCCCTAAAGTCGATCCACATTGAAGGGTTTCATGCTTTCCGCACTGACACGCCTGCTTCGCCCCCTCAGCCGGGCTGCCGTAGCCCTTGGCCTGGGGTTATGCCTCCTCCTTACGGCCTGCAGTGGGGATGCTGAAGCTCGTCTCAGCGGCGACTACGTGGAAGACACCGTGGCGGTCTCCCGCACCCTGCTAACGGTGATTGACCTGCCTCAGGACGATCCGACCCACGCCGAAGCCGAAGCCGACGCGCGGGCCCTGATCAACGACTACATGTCCCGTTATCGGCCTCAGCCCCGTGTGAACGGACTCAGCTCCTTCACCACGATGCAGACAGCGCTGAATTCTTTGGCTGGTCATTACGCCTCCTACGCCAATCGTCCCCTGCCCGAAGCGCTGCATGACCGCATCGCCAAGGAGCTAAACAAGGCTGAGAAATCAGTGGTCCGGGGCAGCTGAGCCCTCAAGACAAACTCAGCTTTGACGAGGCCACCCGAGATCTGAGATACTCGCGGATTGTGCAGATCTGCGGCTTCGGGCCGCCGTGTTCTTGGCCAACGTTGTCGTCATCGGAGCGCAGTGGGGTGACGAGGGAAAAGGAAAGATCACCGATCTCCTGAGCCGCTCCGCCGATGTGGTGGTTCGCTATCAGGGTGGTGTGAATGCAGGCCACACGATTGTTGTTGACGATCGTGTGCTCAAGCTGCACCTGATTCCCTCTGGAATCCTTTATCCCGACACGATCTGCCTGATCGGATCCGGCACGGTGGTGGATCCCAAGGTGATGCTCGGTGAGCTGGACATGCTCATCGCCAACGACATTGATATTTCAGGGCTTCGCTTGGCATCCACGGCCCACGTGACGATGCCTTACCACCGCCTGCTCGATCAGGCGATGGAGAAGCAGAGGGGGGCACGCCGGATCGGAACCACAGGCCGCGGAATCGGCCCCACCTACGCCGACAAGTCGCAGCGCAGTGGCATCCGCGTCATCGACCTCCTGGACGAACAGCGGCTGAGCGAACGCCTTGAAGGCCCACTGCAAGAGAAGAACGAACTTCTTCAAACCATTTACGGCGTTGCTCCCCTGAACGCCGAAGACGTCATCCAGGAATATCTGGAATACGGCAAGCGCCTCGCACCCCACGTGGTGGAGTGCACCCAAACGATTCATCAGGCAGCGCGAGCTCGCAAAAACATCCTGTTCGAAGGTGCCCAGGGCACGCTGTTGGACCTGGACCACGGCACCTACCCGTACGTCACTTCCTCCAATCCAGTGTCCGGCGGTGCATGCATCGGTGCAGGCGTCGGCCCAACCCTGATTGACCGCGTCATCGGCGTGGCCAAGGCCTACACCACCCGCGTGGGTGAAGGCCCCTTCCCCACCGAGCTAAGCGGAAGCCTGAATGACCAGCTCACGGAACGCGGTGGTGAATTCGGCACCACCACTGGCCGCCAACGGCGCTGTGGCTGGTTTGACGGCGTGATCGGTCGCTATGCCGTGCAGGTCAACGGCTTGGACTGTCTGGCCGTAACCAAGCTGGATGTTCTGGATGAACTGGACGAAATTCAGGTCTGTGTGGCCTATGAGCTCAATGGCGAGCGAATCGAGCACTTCCCGAGCAGTGCCGATGACTTCGCCCAGTGCAAACCCATCTTCGAAACGCTGCCTGGCTGGCAGTGCTCCACCGAAGAATGCCGCAGCCTTGAGGACCTCCCCAAGCCGGCCATGGATTACCTGCGCTTCCTCGCCGATTTGATGGAAGTGCCGATCGCCATTGTCTCCCTAGGGGCCAGCCGTGATCAGACCATCGTTGTCGAAGATCCGATCCATGGCCCCAAGCGGGCTTTATTGAGCGCCTAAGCCTCTGAGGTTCATACTTCGGGGCTGCTTTCCACGCGTCGATGTCATCAGAGACCCGTTTCCCCAGCGCCTGCAGCCTCGATGTCGTTGGCATCGGCAACGCCATCGTCGATGTTCTGGTGCAGACGGACGACAATTTCATCGCTGAACACGGCCTCCAGAAAGGGGGCATGGCGCTGATCGATGAACAACAGGCAGAGGCTCTCTACAAGGCCAGTGGTGCTGGCCTCGAAACCTCCGGTGGCTCGGTTGCCAACACCATGGTGGGCATTGCCCAGCTCGGCGGTCGCGCTGGTTTCATCGGCCGTGTTCGGGACGACCAGCTCGGCAGCATTTTCAGCCACGACATCCGGGCCGTTGGTGCACGCTTTGAGACCCCAGCAGCCACAAGTGGAGCCACAACAGCGCGCTGCCTGATTTACGTCACGCCCGATGCCGAGCGGACCATGTGCACGTTCCTGGGGGCCTCCACCCAACTGGAGCCCGAGGATCTCGACCTCTCCATGGTCAAGCAAGCCAAGGTGCTTTATCTCGAGGGCTACCTCTGGGACAGTCCTGCCGCCAAACGGGCCTTCATCGCCGCCGCCGAAGCCTGCCGCGAAGCAGGCGGAAAGGTCGCTCTTTCGCTCTCCGATGGCTTCTGTGTGGATCGACACAGAGCGAGTTTTCTCGAACTGGTGAATGGCCACGTCGATGTGCTGTTCGCCAATGACGTCGAAATTCAGTCGCTTTATGAAACTGATGATTTCGACCAAGCCCTCGAGCGGGTGCGCGGCTGCTGCTCGGTGATTGCGATCACCCGTGGTGCCCAGGGATCCGTTGTGCTGAGTGGAGACCAGCGCTGGGATGTCGGCATCTTCGGCCTGGGAGACCTGGTGGACACCACGGGTGCAGGCGACCTCTATGCCGGCGGATTCCTGCATGGCTTCACCCAGGGCGAATCACTCGAGCGCTGTGGTGAGCTCGGAGCCGTCTGCGCCGGACAGATCGTGACCCAACTGGGGGCCCGCTCCCAGGTCTGCCTCAAGCAGCTGGCGGAGACGCATCTGAACTGAGCTCAGCGATAGCCCAAGCCCCATAAGCCGGTGATGCCGTCACCGGCCAGCACAACCACTCAGGGGTGTCATAGCTGTGCAGCTCTGAGATAGCTGAGCGCAGGTCTTCCACATGCCGGGCTGAGGTCTTCATCAGCAGTTGAACCTCATGGGACGCCTGCAGCGCCCCCTCCCAGCGATAGAACGACTGAACGGGGTGGACGGAAACACAGGCCACGAGATGGCGCTCCAGCAAGGCCTCGGCCAGCTGTTTGGCACTCTCAGCGTTCGCTTCCGTGGTGAGGGCCAGCACGAGCCCACTCGCTTCAATCACACTCAAGCCGATCCATCAGGCTGCTGACATCCTCGACACAATCCATTCCAGCGGGGGGGGAAGGACGCCGCAACAGCAGCAAGCTCAGCCCCAGATCCGTGGTGAGTTGATGCCAGAGCTGTTCCGTCACACCACCAGACTGGCGGCATAGCACCACCCCGATGTCCCAGCGACGGCAGAGAGACCGCTCGATCGCCCCCGGCACCTCCCCCAGCAGGGGGCGCACCACGGCCAGGTGATCCGGGGGCAGACCAGCCCGCAGTGCTGCGCGCAATCCATCGGGGGACGGAAGCGCACGGCCATAGGGGATACCTCCGGCGCGGCGCACGGCGGCAGTCAAGGCCGGAAGATGACGACCTCCAATGGCCAGCAGTAGACGCTGGCCATTGAGCGGCTGGGCGGCCAATGCCTCGGCATCAGCCAGCAGAGAGGCAGCTCCAAGCGGTTCAAGGCGACGCTCAAAACGCAGCAGCGGTTGGCCGAGATCCGCACAAGCGGTGACCAGATCATGGCTGATCCGAGCCGCAAAAGGATGCGTGGCATCCACCACCCAATGGAAAGGCCCGGCCTGGTGCAGTGCTGCCGTAATTCCGCCAATGCCCTGCAGGGCACCGATCAAGATCCGCTCGAGTGGCAGTCCCGCGTAGGCCTTCGCCGCACTTGCGGTCACCACGCTCACGCTCACACGCCAATTGCGGCGGTAGAGCTCCTGCACCAAGCGCGGCCCCTCACCGGTTCCAGCCAGCAGCAGCACACGACGCTGGTCATTCGCGGGGCCTTGCATCAGGATGTGCGCCGACACCAGCTCAAGCCATGAACCATTGCGTGCTCGAAGTGGAGGTGATCGACGCACCGACGGTTCGATACACCCAGGACAACCAGACTCCCATTGCGGAGATGGCCGTGCGCTTTGATCCCCTTCGGGACGGTGATCCTCCAGGCGAATTGAAAGTGGTGGGCTGGGGCAACCTGGCCCAGGAGCTGCAGAACCGTGTGCAGACAGGGCAGCGGCTGCTGATTGAAGGTCGGCTGAGGATGAACACGATGCCCCGGGGTGATGGCATGAAGGAGAAACGGGCTGAATTCACCCTGGCTCGGCTTCATCCGATTGGCGCGGCAGCCACGGGCGCACCCCCATCCGGCAACCCGGCAGCCCCGGCCCCAAGCCGCCAGGCCCCCGCGGCTGCGCCGACCAAGGTGGAGAAAGAGCCTGAACCGGCCAGCTGGAATGCTGCACCCCTGGTTCCCGACACCGACGACATCCCCTTCTGAATCAAAGGACGCTCGCGGGTCGGAGCAACTCAACGATCAGCTTCGTCCTGCAGTTCTGAGGCTCGGGTGATCAGTTGCCCGAGCTCCCGCTCAAGAGCGGCAAGATCCAGGCGCAGCTCGGGCCAGCGACCACCATCAATCTGCTGCAGCAACCAGCTGCGATCACGGTCGAGCTGCTGGAGCAGATCATCCATCCCGGTCGACGATGGATCTGGCATCTAGCTCGAGGCAGTGGATCTCCATCCTGATGGCCTAGAGGTCAAAATGACGATCAAGCCAAGGCCTTCATGAAGGATTTCTTCTCCCCCGGCAGCCTCGTCACCATCGCCGGAGGCGTGCTGACCGTGGTCGGTGCCACCGCTTACGCCACGGGAAGCGCCAACCTCAGCCTCCCCACGATTTTTTATGGAATCCCGATTTTGTTGGGGGGACTGGCATTGAAATCGTCGGAGCTGCCACCAGCGATCCGGGTGACACCAATCAAGACCTTTCAGAAAGAACGCGAAGCTGCGGCCCCTGAACTGGGCAAGTTGCTCGGTGATGTGACGCGCTGGCGCTACGGCCAGAAGGCCCATCTGGAGTCGTCGCTGGAAGCGCTCAAACTTTGGGACGAGGACACCCCACCGCAGTTGGAGGAGATCGAAGAGCTGCATTCCGACAGCGGCTACGGCCTTCGGATGCGTTTCCTGCTGGGAGCCGTCCCCCTCGAGCGCTGGCAAGAGCGGCAAGAGCGGCTCGGTCGTTTCTTTGCCAAGGGGATGCGAGCGGAACTCAAGGAACTGGATCAGCAACGGCTGGACGTTCTTCTGCTGCCAGCGGGTGAGGCCTAAGCCATGGCCCAATCCACACAAAACAACGATGACGCCCTCAGGGTTTCGGTGCTCAGCGAAGCCCTTCCCTACATCCAGCGCTTCGCCGGTCGGCGCATCGTGATCAAGTACGGCGGAGCTGCCATGGCCCATGCCGAGCTGCGTGCTGCCGTCTTTCGCGACCTGGCTCTGCTGGCCTGCGTTGGGGTCCAACCCGTGGTGGTTCATGGCGGCGGGCCCGAAATCAACCAATGGCTTCAGCGTCTGGAAATCCCCGCCGAATTCCGCGACGGACTGCGCGTCACCGACGCCGACACCATGGACGTGGTGGAAATGGTGCTGGTGGGCCGCGTCAACAAGCAAATCGTGAATGGACTCAACCAACTCGGCACCCGTGCGGTTGGTTTGAGCGGAAGTGACGGAAGCCTTGTGGAGGCACGCCCCTGGGGGGACGGCAGCCATGGGCTGGTGGGGGACGTTGCCCGCGTCAATCCCGATGTGCTCGAACCGCTGCTGGAGAAGGGTTATGTGCCTGTCATTTCCAGCGTTGCCGCAACCCCTGATGACGGGCAAGCCCACAACATCAATGCCGATACGGTCGCTGGAGAGCTGGCGGCGGCCCTGGAAGCCGAAAAATTGATCCTGCTGACCGACACCCCCGGCATCCTTGAAGACCGGGACGATCCCAACTCCCTGATCCGCAAACTGCGCCTTTCAGAGGCAAGACAGCTGATCGAGGACGGAGTGGTCGCAGGGGGCATGACGCCCAAAACGGAATGTTGCATCCGTGCCTTGGCCCAGGGCGTGTCAGCCGCCCACATCATTGATGGGCGGGTTCCCCATGCCCTCTTGCTCGAAGTCTTCACCGACGCAGGCATTGGCACCATGGTGGTGGGACGCGGCTAGAGGGTGAGCGAGCAGGACGCAGCACTGGACCTCTCTGAAGCGGAGGCAGCCCTGGAGCGCGGGGACTACGGCCAGAGCCTGGAGCTGCTTCTCCCCCTAGCGGAGCAACACCCGATCAATAGCCCGGAGGGGCCGGGCCTTCGGCTCCTGATGATCACCGCCTGGATGGGCCAGGGGCAGGACGACAAAGCCATCGCCACCTGCAGGCTGCTGAGTCGCTGCCGTGATCCCAAGTTGCGCCAGCAAGCCAAACAACTGCTCGGGATTCTGGAAGCCCCCAGCCTGGATCGTCCGGAACGCTGGTCGATGCGGATGCCGCAACTGGAGCTGAATGGCTCCGGCAGCGGGCAGACCTCCACCATGCGGCGGCGGCGGTCGCGGCGACCCGAACCCCCGCCGCCACCACCAACGGGTCCGACGCGTTCACCGGGGGCTGGTTTCGCCGTGCTGGTGATGGCGGTTCTGCTGGGGATCACGCTGTTGCTGAGTGGCTGCGTGCAAATCGAGGCTGATCTCGACCTTCGCGGCCCGGATCGACTGGCCCTCACTTGGGACATGCGGAGCACCCAGGAACGGCCGCTGCCCTGGCAGGAGCAATTCGAGCGAGACCTGCAACGGGATGTGCCCGGGCTGAAGATCGAACAAACAGGCCCAGGGCGCCAAAAAATCAGCAGCCGTGTTGTCTCATCGAATGAGCTGGCGCAACAAATGGCCGCCGTGGTTGCCGTGGCTGGTCGCGCGGCTGGAGTCTCACTCCCTGCACCGGTGCTCAAGCTCGAAGAACGCAACTGGCTGCTGGGGGTGCAGCAGCACCTTCAGCTGATGGTGGACCTCAACGATCTGCCCGAGATCCCTGGGCTCGACGTTCATCTGAGCCTCAACCATGGGCGCGTTGAGCGCACGGCTCTTTCCGGCACCACCACCGAAGTCAGCTGGCAGGGCTGGCGCTGGAATCCGCTTGGCCTGGGGGCCGTGGTGATCCTGATGCTGTTGACCAGCAGCATGGTGCTGCAGGTGGTGCGGCGGAAACTGGGCTTTGGCTTCCCAGAGCTGCCCTCCTGATCAAAGCTGCTGCGGATCTGGATCCACAGTCAGCGCAACACCCTTGGGCAAGCCATCCCAAAGGGCCTGCCCCGGAGGCAACGGAAGCGAGGAGCCCGCCGGACCGTGCAGCAACAACTGCCATCGGCTCCGGCCAGCCACCCGGGCCACCGGGGCCGGGGCCGGACCCAACAGCCACCAGCTCTGGCGCTGACAAATCGGTCGGATCCGCTCCGCCAGAACCGCTGCCGCCGTTGCTGTTTTGCTGGGGGAATCTCCAGACAGTCGCAGCAGACAAGCGCGACTGAAGGGCACCAGACCGGCTTCCTTGCGGAGGGCCACTTCCTGGGAGAGGAACGCTTCATAACGACCATCCACCAGGTGTTGAATCACCGGGTGCTCTGGGGTGTAGGTCTGCACCAACACCTGCCCCGGTCGCTCACCTCGACCAGCACGGCCCGCCAACTGCAACAGCAACTGCAGGGCCTGCTCTCCTGCGCGGAGATCGGGGCGGTGCAGAAGCCCATCCGCCGCCAGTACCGCCGCCAGAGTGACCCTCGGCAGATCCATGCCCTTGGCCAGCATCTGCGTGCCGATCAAGACATCGGCTTCACCGGCAGCAAAACGGTCCAACAGGCGTCGATGGCCATCACGCCCCCCGGTGGAATCGCGGTCAAAGCGGAGCAATCGAAGGCCTTCGAGCTCCTGGGAGAGCAGTTCCAAAACCTTCTGGGTACCGGCCCCAAAGGGTTTAAATGCCGTGGAACCGCATTGACTGCAACGGTTCTCCAGGTCCTCACGATGGTCACACCAATGGCATCGCAGCCACTGACGTCCGCCCTGGCCGCGGTGAACGGTGAGCGCCACATCGCAGTGGGGGCACATCACCACCTCGCCGCAACTGCGGCAGCTCAAAAAGGGGCTGTACCCCCGACGAGGAACCAAAACCACGGCCTGTTCGCCCTGCTCCCGCAGCGCTGCAAGACGATCCATCAAGGCGCGACTGACCAGACGCTTGTGCCCTTCGGCCAGCTCATGGCGCATGTCGATGACATGCACAGGAGGTAGGGCCTGCCGGGAAATCCGCTCGGTCAGGCACACCAAGGTCAAGGCACCATCGGGGCCCGATTGAATCCAGCTCTCGAGCGACGGTGTGGCGCTGCCCAGCACAAGCCGTGCCTGTTGCATCACAACTCGGTCCAAGGCCAAGTCCCTGGCGTGATAGCAGGGCATTGGGGCGTCTTGCTTGTAAGAGCTGTCGTGCTCCTCATCCAAAACAACCAGCCCCAGTGGCTTCAACGGCACGAACACAGCGGAGCGGGTTCCCACCACCACCAACGGCTGTTCGGCAGCAAGACAGCGTCGCCAGGTTCGAACCCGTTCGGCGTCACCACAACCGCTGTGGTATTCCACGACGCGCGAGCCAAAGCGTTTGCGGCAGCGGTCGACGAGTTGGGGGATCAATCCGATCTCGGGGGTGAGCAGCAGGACGTGCCGGCCCCGCTCAAGCTCCTGAGCAGCCAGTTGGAGATACACCTCGGTCTTGCCGGAGCCGGTGATTCCCCAGAGCAGCAGTCCACGCCCCGGAGAAAGCTGTTGGTAGGCATCGACCACGGCCTGCTGCTCAGCAGTCAAAGCCTGGGGGCACTCCTTGGGGCCAGCACCACCTGAGGAACCCTGGTCTTCACAACGACGCTGCTCACGCTCCAGGTAACCCTGCTGGATCAGGGGGGGCAGCAATTGGGCACCAAACCCACAAGCCACCAGGTCCCGTTGCCAAACGCCATTGCCCTGGCCTTCCAACCAAGCCAGAAGCTCCCGCTGGCGCGGGGTGGGTTGGTCCGCAGCATCAGGGGGGACACGGGCCTGGATCCACCACATTTGACGCCCGCCGGCTAGGGAACGCTGGCCGGCCTGACCAATCCAGCCCGCCGGCAGAGCCGCCTTCAAAGTGCGAAAGACACTGAGATGGCAACGGACCGCCACCCGTTCCAGCCAGCTGTACCAATCCGAATCGACAGCAGCTCGCTGCAGGAGTGATTCCACCGGTTGCAGCTCCTGAAGATCCTGCTCAGCCCACTCCCGCTCCGCCACCACCAGCCCATGCATGGCTCGACCCCGGAGGCGCACCCGCACCAGATCTCCCGGCATCAATCCCATGGTGGGATCTGCGGCATAGCTGAAGGACCGCCCTTCTCGCCCGGCCTCCAGCCAGACCTCAACGCATCGCCGCGAATGCGACAGGACCTTGCAAACTTCGGAAGACTTCATTAACGTGGAGATGTTGGGCAATTTCTGCCAACCCTGCGCTCGATCCAGAGGGAAGACACAGAGTCTGAAGTCAAGGTTTTATTCCTTGCCACTTTGACCGGTCTGAGACCACCCCGGGCAGCACAGAGACAATCAGTCCAAGCGTTTCGTCGACTCGCGGACACCACCGTCAACCCATGAACTCCGTCTCAGCGTCAGCTGCGTCGTTCTCTTTCGTTTGAACGGAAGTCTCTGGTTCCGGCTTTTGCCGCTGGTGTGTTTCTGCCGCTTTTGCGTTTCCCCTTCATCCGACTTCAACTAACACCATGACCCCTGCTGCCACCAAAGCTGCCAAGCCGGACATTGTTCTTCTGGCCAATGCTGATGGCAAGGTGAAGGAAGTCACCATGGATTCCGAAAAAGAGACCAAAAAGGCCCCCGCACGCCGACGAACCAGTAAGGCGAGCGCAAAGGACCTGAGCGCAGCGGCCGACGAACTACTGGCCGCTGCGGATCAAGCCAAGCCTTCGGGATCAACCAAAAAGGCTGCGGCGAAAACCACCAAGGCGAAAACCACTACGAAAAAGGCCACAACAAAGAAAGCAGCCACCAAAGCCTCGACAGCTAAAGCAGCTGCAGCAAAACCCACCGCCGAAGAGAAAGCCAAAACCGCAGCCGCTGAGAAAGAAGCCAAGGCCAAAGCCCTGGCCAGCATCAAGATCGGGCCTAAAGGCGTTTACACCGAAGACTCCATCCGGGTTTATCTGCAGGAAATCGGCCGGATTCGACTGCTGCGTCCCGACGAAGAGATCGAACTGGCCCGCAAAATTGCCGATCTTCTTTATCTCGAGGAACTTGCCGCTCAATTTGAAAGCGACAACGGCCGGGAACCCGACAACAAAGAGTGGGCGGCCCTCGTGGAAATGCCGCTCATCCGCTTCCGCCGGCGCTTGATGCTGGGCCGACGAGCCAAGGAAAAGATGGTGCAATCCAACTTGCGCCTGGTGGTCTCGATTGCCAAGAAGTACATGAATCGGGGCCTGAGCTTCCAAGACCTGATTCAGGAAGGAAGCCTTGGCCTGATTCGGGCAGCCGAAAAGTTCGATCACGAAAAGGGCTATAAGTTCTCCACTTACGCCACCTGGTGGATTCGTCAGGCAATCACACGCGCCATTGCCGACCAGAGCCGCACCATCCGCCTGCCGGTGCACCTCTACGAAACGATCTCCAGGATCAAGAAAACCACCAAGGTTCTCTCTCAGGAATTCGGCCGGAAGCCAACGGAAGAGGAAATCGCCGAATCGATGGAAATGACCATCGAAAAACTGCGCTTCATCGCCAAGAGTGCCCAGCTGCCGATCTCCCTGGAGACCCCAATCGGCAAGGAAGAGGATTCCCGCCTGGGCGATTTCATCGAAGCCGACATCGAGAATCCCGAGCAGGACGTTGCCAAGAACCTGCTTCGTGAAGACCTGGAGGGTGTTTTGGCCACCCTCAGCCCCCGCGAACGCGATGTGCTGCGACTGCGCTACGGATTGGACGACGGGCGGATGAAAACCCTCGAGGAAATTGGCCAGATTTTTGACGTGACCCGTGAACGGATCCGTCAGATCGAAGCCAAGGCCCTGCGCAAATTGCGCCACCCCAACCGCAATGGGGTGCTCAAGGAATACATCAAGTAAACCCGAACTGAGCCTGCCATCAAACAGTCACGGGAGTAATACATAAGTACATTCCCCCTGGCTCAATGGTGTGTCGGGCTCCTATAACAAGCGTGAGGGAATTGAGACGCCCTCCTCACACGGAAGAGATCAAACCCCAGTCTGAGACTGGGGTTTTCCTTTGGAAAACAAAAGCTCAGTGCAACAGGTTCACTGATTGTCTTCGAAGGTCTCAGTGAATTCCTGAAAGGCACGCTTCAAGCGCTCCACCGGAGTTTCTTCTAAGGGACACTCCTGGCGTGTTTCCAGGGCATAGGTTTGGAGCAAGCGAGCATCTGGTTCAAGCACAGAGGCCACTGCCCCCTTGAACAGAACCAGATTGTGCTGCGACGTCAGCCCCGAAAGGTAAGGCTGAAGCACCCAGCTGGACTGCCCGTCCTGCGAGGGCTCCGCCGCTGAGCGCACCAGACGGGGCCGCAGCAGTTGAAAGGCATGGTCTCCATCGCGATCTGTGGTGTGGCGCAGCCGCGCCATTAGGACATCGCCACTGCACAACAGGATTAGACGAATGCAGCCCTCAGCCACCAAGGGGAGCATGGCCTCCTGCTCTTGGGGGTCCGGGGCAACCGAGCCAATCACTCCGGCCTGACGAACGCCATTGACGACGGGTCCTGGCATGGTTGTCCTGCGGTTCTGAGGAATGTTAAGCGTTCTTCACAAAGAGATCTTCCCTTTCGAAGCTTCACAACCTCGTGAAGACGAACCAATCAATCCAAGCCCAAAAGCGTAGGCTGGGCGGCTGATTCGCCCTTTCCATGGCCCTCACCGAACTGCGCATCGCCTCACGACGCAGCCAGCTGGCCATGGTGCAAACCAACTGGGTAAAGGCGGAACTGGAAAAGGCCCATCCCGGCTTGAAGATCACCGTGGAAGCCATGGCCACCCAGGGCGACAAGATCCTGGACGTTGCGCTGGCCAAGATCGGCGACAAAGGCCTGTTCACCAAGGAACTCGAGGCCCAGATGCTGGTGGATCGTGCGGACATCGCCGTTCACTCCCTGAAAGATCTGCCCACCAACCTTCCTGAGGGCCTGATGTTGGGTTGCATCACCGAACGGGAAGACCCGGCCGATGCGCTGGTGGTGAATGCCAAGAACCAGGCCTACAAGCTCGACACCCTTCCCGAAGGTTCGGTGGTGGGAACGAGTTCACTGCGCCGCCTAGCTCAGCTGCGTCACCACTACCCCCACCTGGTCTTCAAGGACGTTCGGGGGAACGTGATCACCCGGCTGGAGAAATTGGACAACGGTGGTTACGACTGCCTGATCCTGGCCGCAGCAGGCCTGGGACGGCTGGGCTTCGGCGATCGGATCCACCAGCTGATCCCCGGCGACATCTCACTGCACGCCGTTGGTCAGGGAGCCCTGGGGATTGAATGCGTAGAGGACAAGCCCGAAGTGCTTGAGGCGATCAAAGTGCTGGAGCACACACCCACCTCCCAGCGCTGCCTGGCCGAGCGCGCTTTCCTGCGGGAACTGGAGGGTGGCTGCCAGGTCCCCATTGGCGTGAACACCCGCTTCGAAGGCGATCAACTGATCCTCACCGGGATGGTGGCCAGCCTTGATGGCAAACGCTTGATCCGCGATCAAGCCAGTGGCCCCTCCAGCGACGCCGAAGCCATCGGCCTCTCCCTCGCCCACACCCTCAAAGATCAGGGAGCAGGAGAGATCCTCAAAGAGATCTTCGACACCGTTCGCCCCGAAGCCTGATCAACTGCGAATCTCCAGGCGCGTTCCCACATCCACAGCATCAAACAGCTGCCGGATGTGGCTGTTGAGCATGCGCACGCAGCCCAGGCTGACGGCCGCACGAATCTGAACCCAATGCGGCCACGCCGTTCCATGGATCCCAAATTCGCCGCGGCCATTGCGGTGAAAAGCCATGTAGCGATCGCCAATGGGGCTGCTGGGTCCGCGCAGCTCCTGCCGCTGACCCGACTTATGGGTCACATAGATCGGATCGACCTTCTTATTGAGGATGGCGAATTCCCCCTTGGGGGTGGGCGTCTTGGGATCTCCAATCGCCACCGGCCAGGATCCAAGCTGCTGCTCACCCCGAACGAGGGTGATCCGTCGTTTGCTGAGGTCGAGGACCATGCGTGACTCACGAGCAGGTCGCCGCAACGCCAGCTCAGCAGGTTCAGCAGCAAGACAGGGAGAAACAGCCACCGCCAACAGGCCAGGCAACAGCGCCGGCACCAACGACCACTTCATGAGACCCACAAGACCCATTGGTCTCAAGGTATTCATTGCCGCAAGAAAAAACAGCCACAATCGCCTTGAAACTGAACTCTTCAAGATCTCTTTGGTCTCAAGCGTGAGACCTGCGATCCAGCGGTACCCTGCTTCAAATCTCTCCTCTCCCTGTTGACCTCCACGGCGATCGCAACGGCGCGGCCAACCCTGCTCGACGGCAAGGCCCTCAGCCAGGAGGTTGAATCAATCAGCTTTCGCTTCGGCGACCTACTTAGCAACCGCAGAACCTTCCTCGCTGCGGCCTGGACGCTGCGCAGGCAAGGGATCATCTGCCTGCGGGAGGCGGCACCTGCCGACCTGATCGCGTCGATCAACAGCGAAGTCGGCCAACTGCTCGAGGAAATCGAATCAGGCGAACACGCTCGCCTTGCGTCCCTGGCCTATCTCAATCTTCCTGATCAGCGGGTGCTGAAGGGCTACAACCAGTTCCGCGACGCCGATCGGTCGGTCATCAACTACCGGGTCAAGCGACCTGATGGACGCAGCGGTAGCGATGCAGGAATGATCGACATCTTTCATCCCGAGCGCCTCTCCGACAGCCTCAACCGCAGCATCCACACCTGCCTGCAGGAATCGGTGATTCAGCGGTTGCTTTTGTTGAGCAGCTTCAATCGAATGCGGGTGAAATGCCGCAACCTTTACCTCAACCGAGGCGTGCAAGACACGCGCAGCTACCACTGCGATGGACGCTCACTGAAGTTCAAATCCTTCGTGTACCTCAGTGATGTGCAATCACTGGCCGATGGGCCCTATTGCTTCGTACCCAGGTCCCAACGCCGACGGCGGCTCTGGTGGCGTAACGCCCGCTTCAACAAGCGCCACGGCCTTGGACCGTTTGAATTCAGTCAGCTGCGAGGGGCTGAGGCCATTGCTCTGTTTGCCAAGGCCGGAGACATGGTGCTCTCCTCGCAGCGCGGAGCCCACTGCGGCCACCCCCAACACCCTCAGGCGCGCCGCTCCGTCCTGGTGAACATGTTCCAACGCTGAACCATGAAAAAGGCGGGGGACACCCCCCGCCTGATTAGGAGTCGAACGCCGACTCATTCAGTCGACCAACTTGGGATCGATCTCAGCCAAATAGCGACCCTCACAGCTCTTGATGATCTCAACGGCCTTTTCCGTGCCGAAGAAACCATTCACCGTGCAAGTGCCAGGCTTCTTCAGATCCTTGTAGTGCTCCCAGTAGTAGGTGGTCTCTTTCTTCCAATGCTCACCGAGATCTTCCCAGCTCTTGATGTGATCCATGCGCTTGTCGTCGGCAAGAACAGCAATCACCTTGTCGTCGACTTCACCACCGTCGTCGAAGGTCATCACACCGATGATGCGGGCTTCCACAATCGAACCGGGAATCAGGGGCTCGGTGACACCAACGATTTCAATATCGAGGGGATCGCCATCTTCATCCCAGGTGCGGGGAATACAGCCGTAGGCGAAGGGGTAAGCCAGCGAGGAGTAACCGACGCGGTCCAGCTTCAGATGGCCGGTTTCGGTGATCAGCTCATACTTGTTGATCGTGTTGGAGTTGAGCTCCACGATCGTGTTGAGACGAAGTTCGGCTTCATCAGCGAAGGCCGGCAGCACGTGCAGCAGGTTGGGCATGCTGCGGCTGGGTGCCTGATCGAGGTTGGCCATAAACGGCGATGGACAGCGCGGCGCATCCTACGGGCCCCCTCATCCCGTCGAGTTGCAAGCGGCTAGAGGACCAGTTGCAGCCGATCAAGCTTGTTCTCCAGATAGCCGAGGAAGGCATCGGTGCTCAAGGGCCGACCGGTGACCCTCTCCACCAGTTGATCGGCATTCACACTGCGTCCGAGCGGGTGAACATGCTCACGCAGCCAAGCCAGCAAGGGCGTGACATCGCCACGCTCCACATGCTCTTCCGGAGACCCGATGGCCTCCGCCATCGCTTCGCTCAACTGTGCACTGATGAGGTGCCCCAAGAGATACGACGGGAAATAGCCAAACAGACCTTCACTCCAGTGCACATCCTGAAGGCATCCCTCGGCATCGTTCATGGGCCGGACCCCGAGGAGCTCCTGGTAGCGCCGGTTCCATTCGCCGGGGAGGTCCTGCACCGCCAACCCTTTCTCGAGCAACGCAATCTCCAAATCGGTGCGAATCAGGATGTGCAGGCCGTAGCTGAGTTCATCCGCCTCAACGCGATTCAAACCGGGCGCCATGGGGTTCATGGCCTGCCACATGTCCTGGGCTCCACCGAAGGGTGCTCCAACGTCAGCAAAACGGCTCCACCACTGCTCCGCGAAGGGACGACTGCGGGCAACGCGGTTTTCCCAGAACAGCGATTGACTTTCATGGACCGCCATTGAGGTGGCCTGACCCAACGGCCAGGCGAACCATTGGTGGCTCTGGTCCGGCAAACCCTGCTCGTAAAGGGAGTGCCCCCATTCATGGGCGGTGGCCAGGAAGCACGACAAGGGCTGTCCTGGCACCACACGGGTGGTGATCCGGTAATCGGCCGGGCCCAACGTGATCGAGAAAGGGTGGGGAGAGCGTGCCATGCAGGTGATGGCGGGGTTGCGGCCCCAGGCCCTGAGCAGCTGATCACAGAGATGCTGCTGGCTGGACTCCTCCAGATCCCAACCTGCTGATCGGGGTCGCTGACGGCTGGATGCCTGAGCGACCAGTTGCGGCAACCGTTGCCGCAACGGAGCAAACAGGGCCTCGAGACGCTCCAGACGCAAATCCGGCTCGAAAGGTTGCGCCAGGGTCTCCCAACAGGAGCGAGGCTCGTCCAGCTGCCTGGCCTGCTCCTGACGCAGGTCAATCAGTGACTGAAGCGCCGGTGCAAAAAGGCTGAAATCAGAGGCCGCTCGAGCCTGCTGCCAGAGGTTGTAGCCCTCGGCCTTGGCCTTCGCCAAGGCGGCGACCAGGGCTGGATCAAGGGACTGCTGCCGGCACAGATCCTGCTCCAGCAGATCCAGATTGCGGCCCTGCTCAAGGCATCGCTCACCTGCGTTCCAATGCTGACGCGCTGTAGCGAGCAGATCCGCATAGGCCGCGGAGCTCTGACGGGCATGGAGCTGGGTCGCCAGAAGGGTGAGCTGCTCCCCCCGCCAGGACGCCCCGGCCGAGGGCATGCGGGTGTTCTGATCCCAGTACAGGGTGCTTTGGATCGAACCAAGCAGCTGCGTCTCTTTCAGATGGGCTCCCAGCTGCCCCCAAGCCGTTGCGGCAGAAGCCATCTCACTCTGTTTTTGCCACCCTAACGAGTCTTGGAGTGGCATCGAACCACCGATGCAGGCCATGGTGAAGCGGTTGAGACGTCCTGCACCGATGCGCCGACGGATACTTCAGTTGGCCCTTGGGATCGCCCTCCCCATGGCGCTCTGGCCGCTCAAGCTCATCTACCGGCAGCCATCGCCCTATCAGTAGGGCGGTTCATTTCAAATCGCAGCGTCCTTGGCAGAGGGTCTCAAGGTCGGCACGCCCGGTGAGCTGGAGCCGGCGGGCCGCCCAGATCCCGTAGACCCAATCGACCACACCGCCGATCAGGGGCCAACGGGTCGGTGCGTAGAGCCACCCCAGACCAATCAGGCGGTACGCCTCGCGAAAGACGGCCACATCCCGCAGAACCTCACCGGAGCCTGCAATGGCGTGAATGCGGCCCATGGCAGCGCGGTAGCTGATTCCGGCATGAGCCTCTGCGTCGTAATCAGTGGCATCAATGTCGACAAAAGCCAGCCGGCCCTGACGGTCACGCCGCTGCAGAAAGCGAACTTCCCGCACACACAACGGACAGCCCCCGTCGAAAAGCAGGGTCAGTTCGGGGGCAGAGGGACTGGCCATGGACTCAGGCGGTGCTGCAACACGCAAAGTAAGGAGAGAACGCTCGAGAGTGGTGGGAGTGCAGCAGATCCTGCATCAGATTTCGGTCCAAACCCCTGGGAAAGGATTCACCCGTCTGGACGGTCGGTTGAATGCCTGGATCCGCAGCACGGGCCTGGACCAAGCCGTTCTGCACCTCACCTGTCTGCACACCAGCGCAAGCCTCACGATCAACGAGAACGCTGATCCACGGGTGCTGCAAGACCTCGATGCATGGATGGCGGATGCCGTTCCAGAACACCGCCGCTATCTCCATGACGACGAAGGAGCGGATGACATGCCGGCCCATATCCGCACAGCACTCACCAGCCAGACCCTCAGCCTGAGCGTCAGTAGAGGACAGCTGCTGCTGGGCACCTGGCAAGCCGTTTACCTCTGGGAGCACCGCAGCGCTGCTCACACCAGAACAATCGCCTGCCACCTGTTCGGTGAACCATCGAGCTGCCCCACCCCGGAGAGCAACACGCAAACCAGCTCAGCAACGCCTCAAACTCTGTTGAGCCTGCGCAATGGAGAACGGATCAATCAAGCCATTCAGGCCCGCCACGACCCCAATGCCTGGGAAACCGACGACGGCATCGATACAGACACCGATCTGATGATTGATCGATTGCATGAACTGAGCGATTGACGACCGACGCCAGCCACGATGTGGTCGTGATTTAGGGCTCCCATGCCAGTTGAACGCCTCGACGCCGCCCAGAAGTCGGCACTCACCACAGCCTTGCCCAATTGGGTTGTGGACGGAGACAGGCTGCACCGCGATCTGCAGTTCAACAGCTTCGTGGAGGCCTTTGGATTCATGGCACAGGTGGCCTTGCTGGCCGAATCCAAAAATCATCATCCGAACTGGAGCAACGTCTACAACCGCGTCTCGATCGACCTAACCACCCATGATCTCGGCGGCCTCAGCAGCCTGGATGTGGAGTTGGCCAGCGCCATTGACGCCCTGCTGCCAGCATGAGTTGAGAGGGTCCTTGCGCATGACCACTGCACCAGCCACCGCCAACGTCCCCGTCACCATCCTCAGCGGCTTCCTCGGAGCGGGGAAAACCACGCTGCTGAATCACATCTTGAGCAATCAGCAGGGGGTGAAGACCGCGGTGCTGGTGAACGAGTTCGGTGAAATCGGCATCGACAACGATCTGGTCGTCACCACCGATGAAGACATGGTGGAGCTGAGCAATGGTTGCATCTGCTGCTCAATCAACGGCGAGCTGATGGAGGCGGTGGAACGGGTGATTGAACGCCCAGAGCCACTCGATTACATCGTCGTCGAAACCACAGGTCTGGCCGATCCCCTGCCGGTAGCCATGACCTTTCTTGGTAGTGAGCTGCGGGATCAAACCCGCCTGGATTCGATCATCACGTTGATCGATGCAGAAAACTTCGACAACGTCGTGCTGGACACGGAAGTTGGCCGGGCCCAGGTGATTTACGGCGACATCCTGTTGCTGAACAAGTGCGACCTCGTCTCCGAGGAGCGGCTTGAGGCCGTCGAACAGCAACTCAGAGACGTCAAGAACGATGCTCGGATCCTGCGGTCGGTGAAAGGAGACGTGCCCCTGGCCCTGCTGCTCAGCGTTGGCCTGTTCGAATCCGACAAGGTGAGTTCCCCCGCCGACGATCCGAGCCTGGATCACAGCGACTGCGACCACGACCATGGCCAATGCAGCCATGACCATGACCACGGTCATGACGACCATGGTCATAACAGCCATGGGCACGATCACGGTCATGATCAGAGCCATGACAACGGACACCATCACCACAGCCACAGCCACAGCCACGGTGAGCATCAGGACATCGAGGGATTCACCTCCATGTCCTTCCAAAGTGATGGCCCCTTCTCCCTGCGCAAGTTCCAGAACTTCCTGGACAATCAAATGCCCCAGGAGGTGTTCCGGGCTAAGGGAATCCTCTGGTTCAACGAAAGCGAACGCCGCCATGTGTTCCACTTAGCAGGCAAACGCTTTTCCATTGACGACACCGACTGGAACGGAGATCGCAAGAATCAATTGGTGCTGATCGGCCGCAACATCGACCACAACATGCTGCGGAAGCAACTCAAGGCCTGTGTGGCACCGGATGCAGGAAAAGGTTTCAGCTGATTCAGCAGAACCCAGGAATGCTGCTTATTGTGCGTGCCATGGGAGAAACCTCGATGGTCGAACCACTGCTGCTCGGAACAGTCTTTGTTCTCGCCAGCCTGCTGCTGTGGCTTCTGGCTGATTCCGACGACGACAACGGTGGAGGTGGCTTACGCCAACCGGCTCTTGTGCCCATCCCCGTGCGCCATCAGCAACGCTGAAGAAATCAACATCCACTTCTTCAATCCTCTGCTGCAGCGGGGGATTTTTTATGCCAACGCGTGGCCAAGCGGAAGCAGCGTGACTCTGGCCCCTTCCCTGAACGTGAGGCGGCAACGGGTGTGGGGAGGATGCTCCTGATCGATCGGACAGTGGGCCCGCACCAGCACATCAGAGACACGGATTCGGTATTCCCATGCATCCCCCAGAAATTCACGTCCCAAGATGCTTGCCTCACCTTCGCCATCGGCGACGACATTGATGTCGTGCGGATCCACCAGCACACAACAGTCATCGGAGGCTCTGCCGTCAGCCTGGACCCATGGGGCAGATGCATCCAGTTCTCCCAGCAGACAGGACAACTGGCCTTGGCCATGGGCCTGAACCGGAATCAAATTGCGCTGGAGCACAAAGGATCCAACAAAAGGCGTCGCAGGAGATCTCACGATCTCGGGGGGCGATGCACATTGATGCAGCACTCCATCCCGCATCACGGCAACGCGATCGCAAATCGCCAGAGCTTCTCCGGGGTCATGGGTGACGATCACGCCGCTCGCACCGCAGGCGTCGAGCACGGAGGCCAGCTCACTACGCAGGCGGAGCCTTACCTCCACATCAAGACTTGAAAAAGGCTCATCTAGCAGGACAACCCTTGGCGCTGGGGCCAAAGCGCGGGCCAACGCCAACCGTTGCCGCTGGCCACCGGAGAGCTGGTGCGGGTAGCGCTGCTCGAGCCCCTTCAGCCCCAGCAACTCAAACAACCAGACCACGCGATCACGGTTGGGATTCCGCCGGGGCAAACCGAAACTGGCGTTCTGCCAAGCGTTCAGGTGAGGGAATAGGGCGTAGTCCTGGAACACCATGCCAACGCCCCTGCGTTCTGGTTCCATCCAGACCCCATCTCCAGCCACCATTCGCTGATCCAGCTGAACCGTGCCGCGTCGGGGGCGTTCAAAGCCAGCAATCAAGCGAAGCAGGGTGGTTTTGCCACAGCCGGAGGGTCCCAGCAAGCCCAACAACTCCCCTGACGCCACCTGAAGATCGACCCCCTTCAGGGTCCAGCTGTCAGACGCATCGCCGTAGCTATGCCAGACCCCGTTTAAAGCAACCGTTGGCTCCATCGGGAGCAGCTGTTCCACAGATCAGTTGAAGCTTGGGAAGCGACCGAGCCTATGAGTGTGACAAATGATCGAAGCCGGTGTGCGGTTTGCACGCCCTGAATCAGATCCCCATCGTTCATCGCCAGAATCATTCCATGGCAATGTCGCAATGCCATGTCGCGACAACGGTGTCCCGCCCATCGCTGAAGTGAAGTTGCTGCCCAACCGGATTGTTGTTCCAAGCCCAACCCGGCTGGCCCTCATCCTGATCGCCTCCATCACTGGCCTGATTGCCATCTGGCCTGTGCTGACGCTGGTCAAGGAAGCCCTGACGTCCTTACACAGCGGCTTCAGCGATCTTGGCCCCGATGGCATGCGACAGATCGTTGGCACAATCCAGCTGCTGCTCGGCACAGCAACGCTTGGCACTGTGCTCGGCACAGCCAATGGTTGGTTGCTTTGCAACTGCCGTTTTCCCGGTCGGCAATGGCTGCGCATTGCCCAGCTGATTCCTCTGGCAACGCCGGCCTATCTCCTCTCGGCCACCCTTGTCGATCTTGGAAGTCGCCACAGCTGGACCATTCACGGCATGGGATGGGGCATCGCTGTGATGGCCCTAACGACCTACCCCTACGTGTTCCTCCTAAGCACCGAAAGTTTCTCCGTCAGCGGTCAGCGTCAGCTGGAGGCATGTCGCAGCCTGGGTGTCGGTCCCTGGTCAGCCTTCCGGCGTGTGGCCTTACCCATTGCATTACCCGCGATCGGAGCCGGTGTCGCTCTCATGGGGATGGAAGTGGTCAATGAGCTGGGTGCC
This sequence comes from Synechococcus sp. MU1617, assembly GCF_020514235.1. NCBI lineage: Bacteria > Bacillati > Cyanobacteriota > Cyanophyceae > Synechococcales > Synechococcaceae > Synechococcus > Synechococcus sp. MU1617. Next base: position 97,613 of record NZ_VTLB01000006.1, on the reverse strand, counting down.
GTTCAGCTCCTCAGCATTCCGAGTCTCTCCGCAGGCATCTTGGAAACCTGGCAGTCCAACGGCGATCCCGCAGGCGCCATCAGCTTGGCCTTGATCACGCTGGTGATCGTGTTGACGTTGGTGGTGTGTGAACGCAGCCTGCGCAGGCGCAGTCGACGCTGGAGTGATGGCGTGGCCGGCGGGGACGCAACCGCTTGGCACCTGCATGGATTCCGTGCTGGTGTGGCGCAACTGCTCTCCGTCATCCCTCCGATCGTGAGCCTGGGGACCCCGCTGCTATGGGCCGCCAGCAACTTGGATCAGCTCCAAAACAGCTGGAACGACGATCTGATCAGCCTGAGCGGCCGCAGTCTTTTGCTGGCCCTTGTCGCTGCCGTTTTGGCGGTAACGGCAGCGCTCGTGCTGGCCATCGCCAAACGCTGGTCCAGCGCCCCATGGCTGAAAAGCCTCACCTTCCTGGCCGGAACGGGCTACGCCATCCCCGGCACCGTCCTGGCTCTGGCCTTGTTGCTCACTGGCGCCCCCTGGCAGGTCGCCCCCTTGCTCCTGCTGCTGTGGGGCTACAGCGATCGATTTCTGGCGGTGGCGAAAGGGGGCCTGGACGCAGCCCTGGAGCGGATCAGTCCGAGCCTCGATGAGGCAGCTACGGGGATGGGATCGCCATGGCAACGCGTGCTCCAACGCGTGCATCTGCCCCTCTTGCGCGGACCGATCACCGTCGGGCTGCTGCTGGTTTTTGTCGACACGGTGAAGGAGCTTCCCCTCACCTTCGCTCTGCGGCCTTTCGACTTCGACACGCTCTCGGTGCGCGTGTTCCAGTACGCCGGCGATGAACGACTGGCCGAAGCGATGTTGCCGGCCCTGATGATCCTCGTTCTGGGTTTGGTCGCCGCCATGGCCTTGGTCCCGACGCTGGATCAAGCCTCCAGACGAGAGAGCTCGTCACCCCCTCAGCAACCGCTCTGATGCATTGCGCTGGAGAACACCAGCACGGGTGTTGAGACGTAGAGGGAGTGTTGACCAGGACAGCGGCCGTCCTGTGGAAACGGCGTAGGTGGTCTCCAGAAGGGTGCCCCTTCCCCCATCGATCTCCAGCAAGGTGAAGGTCTGCTGTGCTGGCGCTCCACCGTCCAGCAGGCGCCTTGGGCCACTGCCCAAGGCGCCGAGCTGAATCAGATCGAGCTGACCACTTCGGCTGGAGAACCAGGCGTGGTGATGACCACTGATGTATGCCTGCACGCCGGCGGCGTCCATCAAGGCCTCAAGCGCACGTCCCCGCTCCAACACATCACCGGGGCGATCCTTGCCCAGACCAACACCGGCCAGGGGGAGATGGCCCACAACAAACCGAGCACGAGCCGCTTGTGCCTTGGGACTGGCCAACTGCTGTTGTGCCCAGGCCAACTGATCCTCAGGAACACGGGCTGAGCTGGCATCCCAGACCAACCAGAAGATCCCGTCCTGCAGCACCGTGTAACGAAACGGGAACTGCGAAGCATCCACAAACGCCAATCCCATCCATGAACGGATCGGGGTCCAGAACCGACCCACAGCGGCACGATCCGCGGGGAAGCCCGGTGAACCGTCATGGTTCCCGATCGCTGGCAGCAGTGGGATGTCCGCCGCCTGAAATCGCTGCAGAACGGACCGTTCAAAGCCCCGCCACATTGCATCCAGCTGCTGGCCACTGAGGCCTGGCATCTGAGCAGCGACCATGTCGCCAGCACACACCACCAGATCCGGCTTCAGGCCAATGAGCTGATTCAACCCCTGATCAACGGCAGGGATGTAGCTGGTGGAGCCATAGCTGCTGTTGAGATCGCTGATCATCCCAACGCGGTGAACAGCCCCCCTGGCGGCGTTCAAGGGCAGGGCCGCTGCAGTGAAACCGGTGCCAAGCACCAACTGCAGCATCTGACGACGACTCAGCAGCACAACAGCACGGGGGTCAGCGGGGACGTTTCAAACCTTGGACCACCATCCGATCAGCCGCCAGTGCCCCGCTGGCAACAACATCGGCCAGGGTGGAGAGGAGTCGGTAGCTGAGAACCACTGCGAGCAACTGTGCCTCTGGCACGGCAGCACCCAAACGCAGCAGCAGGGTGGCCTCAAACACTCCCAGCCCCCCAGGTGCACCAGGCACCACCAGCCCAACGGCGTAGGCCAGTCCAAAGGCCGCGAGCCAGGTGAATGGCGCCGGACTTTGAATGCCGAAGGCCTGGACGCTGCACCAGAACCCGGCAAAGCGGCAGAGCACGAACAGCAGCTGAAGGCTGAGGGGCCGCCAGGGATAGCCGCCGCGGCCGCTTCCCTCACTTTCCAAGGGCCCACTGCCAGCTGACTGCAATTGCGCCGCCTTGGAACGTTCCAGTCGACGCAGAAGGGGCTCGCGCCAGCGGGGAATCATCAACAGTGCAGGCCAGGGTGCCAGCAGAGCAAGGCCCTGCTGCCATCCACCAGCAACCACAACCAGAACGGACGCCGCCACGATCAGGAGTGGATCCAGGATCACCCCGGCCAGGGCAGGGCCGCCGCCAATCGCCGGGCGTAGCACCCGGACCCGCTCCACCAGGTGCCAAATCCCTCCCGGCAGGTACTTGAGCAGATTGCTGCGCACAAACAGTGGCACCACAGCGAGGCCCTGGGGAGGATGTTTCAACCAAACCAGCAGATCCCGCCAGGCCACACCATTGATCAGGATGCTGAGCCAGGTCAGTCCAAGCCCCAGCACCAGCCACCACCAACCGTTGGCCATCAAGCTCAGCTGGCGAAGTTGCCCCCCCTGCTGGGCCAGAGCCACAGCGATGAAGATCAGGCTGGCCAGCGTGATCCAGAGCTTGGGTTGACGGAGAAACTTGCTCATCAAGCCCAATCTTCCGTGCTGACAAACGGTGCTGAAGCGACAGCAGCCCGCAGCTCATCAAGGGAACACCCAGTGCTGGCCTGAAGGGCCTCCAGGGCATCCGCTTCGGCCTTGACGGTGCAACGACCATCGGGGCGACGCACCTGTTTGGCGGCGACGGGCCCCCAGGGGGTTTCGAGCACGCCCTGCCGCCTCGGCAACACCCAGCGTCCCTGGCACCGCTCACGCAGGCCGATGCTGCTGCCAGCACTGAGCCAGAGGCTGCGGATCTGATCGGCATCCTCATCCCGCACAAGCGCCGTCAACAACTGGCCACTGCGGCCCTTTTTCATCAGCAACGGCTGCACCGCCACATCGATCGCTCCCGCCTCACGCAAGCGATTGGTCAAGACCGCAACCTCTTCTGGGGTGGCGTCATCGATCCAGGCTTCCTGCACGACCAACGACTCCCAACGGGGACCTTCCACCGCATTCGCCGCTGGGCTGTGCAGCACCAAGCGCACCAGGTTGGGGCGGTCCAGTTGGCGATGGCCGAGGCCAACACCAACCTTCTCGGCCACCAAACGATCAGGAGCGACAAACTGTTCCGCCAGAACCGAAACCAGGGCGAGGCCCGTTGGCGTCACCAACTCTCCCGTGGGCAGGTCTCCGCCCTGAAGCAAAGGAATGCGGTGACGTCGCGCCAGTTCGAGCACGGCAGGGACGGGCACCGGCAACAGGCCATGGGCGGTTGCCACCGTTCCGCTCCCAGCAGGCAACGGAGAACAGACGATCCTGGCTGGCTTGAGATCGTCAATCGCGGCACAGACACCCACCACATCCACGAGAGCATCGATAGCTCCGACCTCATGGAAGTGAACGGCCTCCACCGGAGTTCCATGCACGGTGGCTTCGGCTTCCGCCAAACGGGTGAACACGGCCAGTACCCGTTGCTTCAGCGATGGCGCTAAGGCAGCTGCATTGATCTGATCACGGATCCCCGACCAGTGGCGGTGGGGCGGCTGATCTTCAAGACCCTGCACATCAACGCGGACCCCCCGGAGACCTCCACTGCGCGCCTCCTGCTGGGTAATCCGATAGCTCCCTGCCAAACCGAGGGCCGCCAGCGGCGACTCCACCACGGCCTGGTCCACGCCTAAATCCAACAGTGCGGCCAGGAGCATGTCCCCTGCTAACCCGGTTGGGGCATCAATCCAAAGAGCACTCATCGCCCCAGACGCGGGGCTGTCTCCAACAGAACACCAGCCTGCTGGTCAAGCGCCTCACGCTGCTGACGCAACTGCTGCTCAATTTCACGGCGGGCGCGACGCTGCTCCCGCTGGGCCGTAGCCACGTCATGGCCCGACAGTCCCCACAGCCGTCCCAACAAAGCACGGTCATCAGCACCACCGCGGGCTTTGCCAAAGACCACGGTCTCAGCGGCGATACCGGCCTGAAGCACCCGGCTCCAACGCCGTAGATCCTCAAGAGGCATGCGGACGCTGTCCGGCACAGCAAACTCAGTTGCGCCGCTGCTACGCAATCCTGCACGCACACAGGCCAGGGTTCCCACCAGCACCTGCTGAACCGGAAGTTGCTCCTCTTCCGCGATCAGCACATGGCCCGCCTCATGCACCGCAATTCGACGCAAACGCTCCTGCCCACCGGGCAAAGCTTCGGCAAGGATGTGTCCGCCCATACCTTCCCAGGTGGCGGCATCAACGCTGAGGGTGACCAGGGCACCGCCAACCGCCACCACGATCCAGGCAGCAGAGAGACCCAGGGCAGGGCCGAAAGCGCCGAGGGCGGTAATGCCTGCAACGGCAACGCCTGCCCGAAGTGCCCCCGTAGAGCCCTGCCCCGCCTCTGCCATCAGCTGCGAGCGCGGGAGGTGGCACGCCCACGACCTCCCTTGGATTTGCCTCCACGCGTCGGCATGGGAGCAATCACCTCATGATTTTCGAGGTGCAGTTCCTGTCCCTGGCGGCGCAGGTCGAGGCTGACGAAGTGACGCAGGTGTTCAAGGGGAAGCTCTCCCTTGATCTGGATTTTGAAGGGAAGCGGACGGTGGCCGTCTGCACGGGCCTGCTGCCTCACCTTCACCACCATTTCGCCAGTTTCAGGCTTGGTGAAGATCAACTCCCCTCGAATGGAGAAGAAATCGTCACCCTCCGGCAGGGTGTCGGAGGCATCGGCTTGGTCCGGAGCCAGGGTGCTGGGTTCCCATACCCCAGCGATCTGCAGATGCAGATGATCACTTTCACGGCTTCTGGGATAGACGACCCAGAGGTGGGGTTGATCCAGGGGGAGATGCCGCCGAATCAGGGTGAGCACACGACCGAGCACAACAGTTTCAAGAGGGACCCCATTGGCATCGGTCAAGGTGCCGCGGGTGAGTTGCTCGGGATCGGTTGGGGCGTAAGTGCCGCGCACAAGCCCGATGGCCCGGTACTGCAACGGCTCTGTGACCGGGGGAATCGGATGGGCGCGCATTGATGCTGATCCGGGCGGAGTCAAAAGCCCTTGTAAAGACTGTAGCCAGCCCACTGCAATCTCCTCAGACTGAAGTGGCTAATTCGAGATCGGATGCCAAGCCCGCGCCGGATTCTGTTGCTGCTGGCATCCATCGTTGGGGCTGCAATGGTCGGTTGGATCTGCGTTGCCTCCATGGCCCCGGAAACGCGAGCGCGCGGGCATCGCCAGGCTGAAGATCAACAGGTTGAGCTGCTGATAAAGCAACTCCAGGATCAGCAAGATCTCAGTCAGGCAGAACGGGTCCTGCTGCTGGACCGCCTGGTAGCACTGGAGCGCCTGCAAGAGGCCGAAGTGGTGCTGCAACCCTGGCTATCTGGCCGCTCCACGCCGCGCGAAATCTCCCTGTTCAAAGCGGAACTGCAACGTCGCAATGGCCAGCCAGAGGCAGCCCGGCGCGACCTCCAACTCCTGCTGCGGCTGCATCCGAATGATCTGCAGGCTCTGCAACTGTTGGTGCTGCTGGATCAAGAGCAAGGACGCCATCGTCAAGCCACAGCGGAGCTCACCACCCGGTTCAAGGGCCTAGAGCCTGGCCAACGTTTAGAGATCGGCTTGCTTCTGGCTGATCTGCTGAGACAAGGCGGATCCGATCAGGTCGCCATAAAGCTGTATGGCCAACTGGCCAAAGAGAGCATGAATGATGCAAGGCCCCTTTTGGCCCTAGCGCTGTTGCGGCAAGAAAAGGGCGATGCAGAGGCTGTCCACAACCTGCTGAAGCAGGCCCGGGAACGGCGGGACACAAACGGGGTGATCCATCCCCTGATCGATTTGGTGGCAGGAAAATTCGGCTTAAGCGCAGCCCGCAGCACCGCTTCTGAACAACCCAGCGCTACGGCGTTTCAGGAGGGTTCTGATAGGCCTTGAGGGCCGCGTCTATGGCATCGGAGGGTGGCGTGGCGTCATCCATGGCCGTCGCCCGCCGAATCTGATTCAACAGATCCATGGGGTTCGCGGAATCCAAAATTGAGCCGCTGCTATCGGTGTCGCCGTAGATCTCGCGTTCCTCGCGGTTCTGAAAAGGCGCTTCAACCTGGGCATGCCCCCCCACCGGGATGGCTGTCATCACCAGGGAAGACAGCGCCAGTTGCGCGACAGCCGCAAGACGGCGAGACATCAACGAATTTGAGAATTAGCTGATGCTAAGGGTCTTGGACGCCACTGGATCAACCGTGCAGATCGCCACCTGGAACGTGAACTCAGTTCGCACGCGATTGGATCAGGTGCTCAGCTGGCTGGAGAGCGAGCAACCGGATCTGCTCTGTCTGCAGGAAACCAAGGTGGATGACCCTCTGTTTCCCCTTGAAGCCTTCAAATCTGCTGGCTGGCACGTGCACATCCATGGCCAAAAGGCCTACAACGGCGTCGCCCTGATCAGCCGCGAGCCCTTGGAGGATGTGCGCTGCGGCTTCGTTGGGGAGCTCCCGGATGACGCAGAAGCGGACGATCTCGGCGACCAGAAGCGCGTGATCAGCGCACTGCTGAATGGCGTTCGCGTGCTCAACCTTTATGTACCGAATGGATCGAGCCTGAAGTCGGAGAAATACCCCTACAAATTGGCCTGGCTCGGCTGCCTCAAGCGTTATCTCGAAGCTCAACAGCAACGCGGCGAGCCGCTGTGCATGGTCGGCGACTTCAACATCGGCCTCGAAGCACGCGATCTTCCTGACCCCGACCGCCAGACCGGCGGAATCATGGCAAGCGATGCCGAACGCCAGGCCCTTCGTGACGCCCTAGGTGATCGGCTTCAGGACGTGTTCCGGGTGTTCGAACCGGACTCCGGTCACTGGAGCTGGTGGGACTACCGCAGCGGTGCCTGGGACCGGGACCGCGGCTGGCGGATCGACCACATCTATCTATGTGACGAGCTGCTGGGACTCGCCCGCAGCTGCGTCATCCACAAAGGCATGCGCGGCAACCAACAGCCCAGCGACCATGCCCCCGTCAGCGTTGACCTCGACTGGCCTCCAGCCGACGACGACGACGATGAACCGTTGTTCTGATTCAGTTCAGTAGAGCTCAACTCCGGCGGGCAGCGTCACCATCCGTTTGGCCGATTCCCCGCAGGTGCGCGGCGTAGGCAGCACCTTGCCCGGATTGGCCCGGTTGTCCGGATCGAAGGCGGAACGCAACAACCCCATCGTTTCCAGGTCGTCGGGGGTGAACATCCAGTCGAGGTAGCAACGCTTGTCGGCGCCGACGCCATGCTCTCCGCTGATGCTGCCGCCAGCATCAAGACACACTCGCAGGATGGCGGCACCGAGCTCCTTGACGCTCCTCTCCACGTTGGGCTGGTCCAGGGAATACAGGATCAATGGATGAAGATTGCCATCGCCGGCATGGAAAACATTGGCCACGGGCAGGCCGTGCTCCTGGCTGAGCCGTTCAATTGCCGCAAGTACCGACGGAAGGCTGCTGCGGGGAACAACACCGTCTTGCACGTAATAGGTCGGCGTGATTTTGCCCACTGCGGAAAACGCGGATTTACGGCCTTTCCAGAGGACCTCGCACTCCGTGGGGTCTTGGGCCCGCCGCAGCCCACGGGCCCCTGCCGCTCGACAAAGCGCTTCGGCACGTTCAGAAGAGGCCTGAACCTCAGCCTCCTGGCCATCGAGCTCAATCAGCAGAACGGCCGCAGCATCACGGGGGTACTCGTCGTACCCGAAAAAATCATTGACGGCGTTGATGGTGACGTTGTCCATGATTTCCATCCCCGCCGGCAAGAGGCCGCTCGCGGTCACCGATCGCACCGCTTCCCCTGCCGCTTCCATCGTGGCGAAATCCGCCAACAGCACGTTCACGCACTCCGGAGCCCGAAGCAGGCGCAGGGTGATGGCCGTTGCAATGCCCAGCGTTCCTTCGCTGCCGATGAACGCACCACGTAGATCCAGTTCGCAGGATTCGGCCAGCCCATTGCCCAACTGCGTGATGGTTCCATCGGGCAGCACCACCTCAAGCCCCATCACGTGGTTGCTGGTCACGCCGTATTTGAGGCAGTGCACCCCTCCCGAATTTTCTGCCACATTGCCGCCGATGCTGCAAACCACCTGGCTGGACGGATCCGGGGCGTAATAAAACCCATCACCTGCGACAGCGCGCGTCACCCAGCTGTTGATGACCCCGGGCTGCACCGTGACCCGCTGATTGGCCAGATCAAGGTCGAGCACCCGACGCATGCGACTGGTCACCACCAGAAGCGCCTGCTGATCCACCAACGCTCCCCCCGAGAGGCCGGTTCCGCTGCCGCGAGCCACAAACGGCACACCGTGCCGATGGCAGCACTGCAACACCGCGGCGACCTGTTCGGTGGTCTCCGGCAGCACCGCCAGAGGCGGACAGTGGCGCTCAAGCGTCAGTCCGTCACAGTCGTAACTGAGCAGTTCCTGACGCTTCGCCACGATGGCCCGAGGGGGCAGACATCGGCGCAGATCCCTCTCCAGTACTGACCAGTCGTGGGCCACATCGATCTCGATCTGACTAAAGACTACGCATCAAAATGCGTGCGAAGTGGGCAATTAAGAAACACAGCAAACAGAACCGGACGTTCCTGAGTCAGGATGTTGCACGGTTTGCATCAGCCCTTTGGCGTCGGTTCCAGTGACAGCTCCCGCGTTGAACACCAGCCACTCTCAGGCCATCTTCGGCGCAGCACAGGCCCTGATGCCTGGAGGTGTCAGCTCCCCTGTGCGGGCGTTCAAGTCGGTTGGCGGTCAGCCGATCGTGTTCGATCGGGTGAAGGGTCCCTATGCCTGGGACGTGGATGGAAATAAATACATCGACTACATCGGCAGCTGGGGACCGGCCATCTGCGGCCACGCCCACCCCGAGGTGATCGCAGCACTGCAGGAGGCGATCGAAAAGGGCACCAGCTTCGGAGCACCTTGTGCCCTGGAGAACACCCTGGCTGAAATGGTGATCGACGCTGTGCCCAGCGTTGAGATGGTGCGCTTCGTCAACAGCGGCACCGAGGCCTGCATGGCTGTGTTGCGGCTGATCCGTGCCTACACCGGCCGGGACAAGGTGATCAAGTTCGAGGGCTGTTACCACGGCCATGCGGACATGTTCCTGGTGAAGGCTGGTTCTGGCGTAGCCACCCTTGGCCTGCCCGATTCCCCTGGGGTGCCCCGCAGCACCACCGCCAATACCCTGACCGCGCCTTACAACGATCTCGAGGCCGTTAAGGCTTTGTTTGCTGAGAACCCCGACGCCATCTCCGGCGTGATCCTCGAGCCCATTGTTGGTAACGCTGGCTTCATTCAGCCGGAACCCGGCTTCCTCGAAGGTCTGCGGGAACTCACCAAGGAGAACGGTGCCCTGCTCGTCTTCGACGAAGTGATGACCGGATTCCGGATCAGTTACGGCGGTGCCCAGGCGCATTTCGGCGTCACTCCAGACCTCACGACCATGGGCAAGGTGATCGGTGGCGGACTTCCCGTGGGCGCCTACGGCGGCCGCGCCGACATCATGGGAATGGTGGCTCCGGCAGGCCCCATGTATCAGGCAGGAACCCTGAGTGGAAACCCCCTGGCGATGACCGCCGGTATCAAGACCCTGGAACTGCTCAAGCAGCCCGGCACTTACGAGAAGCTGACGGCCACAACCCAGAAGCTCGTGGCGGGCATCAAGGACGCAGCCCAATCCGCTGGCATGCCGATCACAGCTGCCAGTGTCAGCGCCATGTTCGGCTTCTTCCTATGCGAGGGCCCGGTGCGGAACTTTGAAGAAGCCAAGAGCACGGATTCTGAACGCTTCGGCAAGCTGCATCGCGCCATGCTCGAGCGGGGCATCTACCTCGCACCGTCGGCCTTCGAAGCCGGTTTCACGTCCCTGGCGCACTCCGACGCCGACATCGAAGCGACGATCAACGCCTTCCGCGAAAGCTTCGCGGCCGTGGCCTGATCGTTCCGTGCTGGCCCCAGTACCTCCTCTGCCTCCACTGGTCTGCACGATCCAGACCGTGGAGAGCCGGTGGTCTGGCCAACCGATCCCAGGCATTCGACAGCTTGAGCAGCAGCAATTCCGGGTTGATCGCGGTGAAAAACCTGGGATTCAACCGGAGACAGTGATCGACAGCAGGCTCACCTCCCTGGTGGAACGCTTCAGTAGTTCCGGTGTTGAGCAGATGGAGGAGGATCGCATGACCTATCACTGGTCTTACGAAGCCTCATTAGGAGCACTGAAATTCAACGACTCCGGCGCCTCCAGCAGACCTGCCCAGGAGAGTCATGTTGCAGTGAGCGGAGATCTGGTCATTGATCCCCAAAAGGGATTCGAACTCAGCCAGCAATCCAGGCTGACCCAATCGGCTGGGACGCAAACCCTGAGCAGCCTTTTTGAAACGGCCCATGGCACCTGCCGAGAACAACGCTGAGTCTTTACTGGTGCGCGCTCAACAAGCCGCCAAACGTGCCCATTGCCCTTACTCGAACTTCCACGTGGGAGCTGCCGTGCGATGTGATGACGGCAGTGTGATCGACGGCTGCAATGTGGAAAATGCCAGTTATGGGCTGAGCATCTGTGCCGAGCGGGTCGCCCTTTTTACGGCGATCAGCCAGGGCAAACAACCGATTGAACTGGCCGTGAGCTGCATCGATGCCAAAAGCGATGCAGCCCCAGGATCCCGCATGCCATGCGGCGCATGCCGTCAGGTGATGCAGGAACTGCTGCCAAGCAAGGCCGAGGTGAGCATTGATGGTGTGGGAACAAGGCAACTTGAGCAACTTCTTCCCGCGCCCTTTGAACTGAGACAACCAAACATCAACTGATCATCACCATCACAACCCGGTAGCGCTCATCCAAAAGCGAGCAGCATCAACAGACCACGATTGATTCACCAGAGAATCAAGATCGTGCCCAACAGGCCAAGGCTTTCTGGGGATCATTGATCTGAGACACGTCGCTGTAGACGTACTTCTGCCATTCCAGTTCGGGAAGACCGGCAAACAACATCAAGTTGAGCGGATACTGCTCGGAATCGGTGCACCTGCGGAAATCATCCCGAAACAAGAAGGTGGGTTTACCAAGGGCAATGGCAGCACCAAGTTCCACCATGACCCCTTCATCGGGTGGCGTTCCATTCACGATGGCGAACAGGGCATCAGCATCACGCACATCCTGCAGGTCCCGCTGCGCGACGCGATAGGCCCATCCCGGTTCCGCCAGATTCACCTGACCATTGCGCGAAAAGGGCTCCCATACCTCCAACCCCAGGGCTTCCAATGCCCCGATGAACTCCGGCAACAGCAGCCGCTTCCACTGCGCCGAAAAGCCATAGGGAGACGCCAAATAAATCCTGAGTGCGGTGTTGTTCATCACAAGCCACGGGAGGCGCGATAGGCCTGCTCGTCCGCACGGGCCTGTTCAAGGTTTTCCCAAGGGAACACCAGCCATTCCGACGACTCGACAATCACAGCTGCCGTCCACCAATCAGGACAACCCTTGCTGACCCAAACAGCGAAGGATGCCTGCGGCACTTGAAGTTTCAACGACTGCAAGGTGCGTCCGGTTTCATAGACATCATCCACAATGAGGGCTGATTGCTCGGGTGCTGAGAGCAAGGGGCGATCGATCGCATGGCTGAGCGCGACGGCAAGGCACAGCCCTCCCCGGGGGACCCCATAAACGCCAGTCAACGCAGAATCGGCAAAGCGTGAAGCCAACTGCTGCACCGCCTGATCGAATTGGGCCCAGCTCAGTACCTGCATGGCCGGAGAATGACACATCCACGCAGTGATGCCCCTTGAGCCGAGACATCCCGCCCCAGGAACTAAACCGCAAATGGTTTCGCAGCCATCTGCTCAGCCGGGAACTTGAATTACAGGAGCTCTATGACCTGCCGCAGGGAGAGCTGGATCTAGTAATGGCAGAGACCGCTGAAATCCGTTCGGACCCTGAAAACCGATCCCGCAGTCATGGGCGCTGGTGCACCGCAGGCTATGTGCTGGAACTGGCGAAGATCATCGATGCTCGACGGGCCCGGGACCAGAGCGATTAGACGTCGTCCCTCACCCATGCAGCTCAAGTCCAATGCATCAACAAGGAGTCACAAGTGTGTTCCAGACGTCCCAACCATGAGCGACGAAACTGAAAATCCTGGCGAAGCAATTTCAAGACCCTTTTTTGGTAACTCACCTTGCACGGATCTGCAGCAAGGAGCTGCTGCGTGGCTCTAATTTCCCGACGAATTGTGCGGTTCCGGTAAACCTTTTGAATCTTCACAACACTGTCATGTAGCTCTTGCTTAGCAGCTTCTGGATCACCCTCAACATTGTCCCGGAGATGATCCAACATGGAACGATCTAACGACATGCTGTAGGGGTCAGGCTGGTCAGGCATGGACTTGAGCACGTTCAAAAGGAAGGCCACACGGGCATGACGGCTGGGGAAATCCATCGAATTCGTATCAGCGTTCAGATTCACCTCCTTCCGTCCTGAACTCTGCGCCAAGGTTCGCTTCACAACACCACCCTCTTTCAGCAGGAGGTCATCGAGACCGCGAAGGTAGTAATGCTGCACAGGGAATTGCTGGCCTTGTGCAATCCCCAGGCAACGCCCCGACCCAGTCGTGGCAGAAGCATGAAGGCGAAGCCGATGAAGCGCCGATGTTTTGACGATCGACTTGATCTGAGGAAAAACAAAAAATCTCTTTTGCGGAGCTTCAAAAAACCCATCATTCATCGATGCCGTCAGCCTCCAAGGCATCAGAAGCGATTCCGCCTTCTCCTGATCGAGGAAAGAGAACAGATCAGGATGCAAGTATTCGTCAGCATCAATAACGGCGACATAATCCTCACGAATCAGATCCTGAACAGAACTAATTCTCTGACCATCCGACTCATGGAAAGCAATTCCATTTCGCGCAAAAATTTCGCGACACAGTGGCGCAGCCCCAGGGGCCACCACCGGGTAAAAAGAATCAACACCTAGGCGGCGATGGTGATCAATGAAAGACTGAAGGTAGGGAGCTTCGCCATCAAAAACACGAACCGCGATGGCGAAGCTGCTCACTAAAACCGAAAATTTTGATCAAATTACCACAAACACCAGCACAAAACTTGTTGAGCCATGGGTTTGTGGCAGGAACTCACATTTTTGGGGACACCATCAAGACTGCTTTTGGACTTGCATCACCTCAAAGCCAAACGTTGCAATCTCCTCATCAGCGATAGTTCTCAAACTGCAAAGGAACATCAAGCTCATCTTCCTTACTCTTGACGAGCTGAATCGCGGCTTGTAGATCATCTTTGCTCTTGCCCGTGATCCGCACACTTTCACCCTGGATTGCCACCGTCACCTTTTTGAGCTCATCACGCACCATCTTGCTCAGCTTCTTAGCAATCTCCTGACTCAGGCCTTTACGCAGCTTCACCACCTGCTTCACCCGATTGCCTCCTGCTGTTTCAGGTGATTGAAAATCGAAAATCTTGAGAGACAGGTTGCGTTTGGTCGCTTTTGTTCGCAGCACATCCTCCACAGCCTGAAGCGTCATATCACTGGCCGTGGTGATCACCAGCTCGGTTTCCTCCAGGTCAATCTCGGTACCTGAATCTTTGAGGTCATAACGGTTGCCAACATCGCGACGCACCTGATCCAGGGTGTTCACCAGCTCCTGACGATCAAAGTCGGAGACCACATCGAAGGAATAAGTGCTGGCCATGTCGCAAACCTGTCGATCCTCCAGCTTAGAAACCCGCCGATCTCCAGCAGGTTGCGGTCCACCCGTGCCCGTTAGGGTCCACGGGATTGATCGGATGTCATGTCTCCTGCGTTTGCCTGGGCCCTCTGCCTGATGGGAGCCGTCGTGATGGTGAGCATCGTGCTCACTGGTGCCGGACGGGCCAAAGCCGACTTCACCATGGCTGATCTTCAGGCACCTCGGGCGATGTTTGAACGGCTGCCAGCCTTCGGGCAGCGCGCCGTGTGGGCACAGGAGAACAGCTGGGAAGCACTGACCCTGGGGGCACCGGCAATGCTGTTGTGTCTGATCAGCGGAGTCAACAGCCCAACGGCCGTCACGGCAGCTTGGATCTGGCCAGGCATCCGTTTCGTTTATCTGTTCGCCTACGTCGGCAACGTCCCACCTCTGAGGGGACTCTGCTGGGCCACGGGGGTGACTGCCGTTGGCATCTGCTACGTGGAGGGACTTCGGGCCGTGATCAGCACTGCCGGCTGATCAGTCGAAGTAGAGAAGGCTCACCACCTTCCCCATATCCTCCGCAGTTCGTGCACTCGCCAACAGCGTTTCACTGTCGTGAAATGCGAGACAGATCAACTGATCACAACGGTTGATGATCTCTTGATTGCACAAACTGCTGGCCATCGGCAGAGGCAGATCATCCTGCTCGGGCTTGTCCACAAGGTGCAACACCCTGTCCAGGAGATCTCGGATTTCAGGCACCTGTCGATCGAGGCTCTGGGGCAAGAGCACGGTGAGTTTGGAGGGATCCACCTCAAGGCACCCGCGAATCACCGCAGCATTCACTCCCTGAGATCCTGATGTGATCAGGGAATGGCCTTCCTGCACCAGTGAGCGGGCCACCAATTCGATCAGGTGAACCGCCACAACGGGCACATGACGGCTACCGAGAATGGCGATCCTTCGTTGGCTTTTGTCCTGCAGAAGAGCGAGTTCCTGCGCAAGGGTGTCAACCCGATCAAGAGCTGGCAGATCCAGTGACTGACCCAATGAAAACCCGCCGCCTGATTTCATCGGAAGTTAGCAACCATCAGGCGTGCTGAACCGTCAGATTCAATGCATTGAAGAGCTGATCGAGCTTGCAGTGCTCTTCCACAAGACGGAAGGCGTAGGTGGCCTTCACAGCTTCATGCAAGCGCACATGACCGAACGCCTGCTCAATCACGCCCACCGTGGCCAGGGTGTCATGCTCCACCTTGAGCAAGGGCACGTCCAATTCTTCAGCGCGATTGATCAATTGAGGAAGAGGTTCCCCTGCCCCAGTAAGGATCAAACATTGGGTTGATGCCTCCAGAGCAGCCAACTGGATGTCCGTGCGATCAGCCCCCGTCACCACAGCCATGTTGCGTCGTTTTCGAAAGAACTCCATGGCCGAATTCACATTCATCGCCCCGATGCTCAGGGTTTCCACCAACAGTTCCTGCCTTTCCTGGCAGCAAATCACCCGGGCATTCAGCCGCCGCACCAACTCACCAACCGTGACGCTGCGCAGCAACGGGGAACGGGGCATAACGCCGAACACCTGCAGGCCCAGGCCCTGCAAGGCAGGAACCACCTGGCGCTCCAAGCTTTCGACCTCCTCTGGCGTGACGGCGTTGAGCACCACTCCAACCAGACGGTCACCCAGGGTCTGCTTGGCCGCCAGCAGCGCATCCACGCTGCGGCTGTCCTGCCAAAGGTGCACCAACACGACCTTGGCATCCAGACCTGTGGCCAGCTGCGGAAGGCTGAGGCCGTACAGCAATCCCTCCTGGAGACTTCCCGCACATTCCAAGAGGGTGAGTCCTTCGTCAGCCTGAATGCGCTGACGAAGCTCCGCGAAACCTTGGCCGGCATCCAACTCGCCCTGGCCAAGGCGCTGGGCAGCTGTTGTCGGCGACAGCAGATGCATCGAAGGAATCAGACGTTCAGGCGGCAGATTCAGCGTTTCACCAACAAAGCGAACGTCGTCGTCGATGAGAGGTTGAGGCAACGGGCCCTGGTTCGGATCCCAATCCAGGCTTGTGGCCAAGGGCTTTCCGAACCTGATCTGCTGTCCGGCGCGAGCAAGCTGCTGGGCAATTCCAAGAACGAGGGCCGACTTCCCACTGAACGGCTCACACGATCCGATCAACAGTGTCGTTCCCATGGAGGTGATGCCTGACATCATTGAATCTAGGCCTGTTCAGGCGCATCTCCGCGCTCCATCAACAACCACTGCCAGAACCCATCAGGCAGATCCGGCTCCGATGGCTGCAGATGGGAACGATCCATCAGCCAGGCCACCAGCTGATGGGTGGTGACGGCGAAATCAACAGCCCCCTCGGGATGACCGGGAAAACGAAGTTGGCAGTCCAGCCTCTCCATCGGCGCAGCGACCCCATTCCAGCGGAGTTCAAATCGGTAACCATCAATTCCGGTAACTGGACGCCGCCCCTTCAGCTCCCCGCAGCTCAGGATCTGCAGGGCTGCGGAGAGATCCTGCTCGCGACTGACACCACCGCAGTAAGGAGCAAACAAAACCAGTTGGGCGGCATCTGACACAGCTGGTGCTTGATTCTTGCTCCGCTCGTTTCAAGGATGCCCCAAGCTGGCCCCATGGCCCAGTCCCCCTTCCAAGGAAAACGGATCGGCATCACAGGCGCTCGTGGAGCCCTTGGAGCAGCCCTAACCCGATGCTTCCGTGCCGCAGGCGCCCAGGTGATCGGTTTCACCCATGGTTCCACACCTCCAGAGCAAGCGGATGGTCCACACCGTTGGGTGAGCTGGAGCTGCGGAGACGAAGCCAGCTTGGATGCCGATCTAGCGGAGATCGATGTTCTGGTCCTGAACCATGGGATCAATCCTCAGGGCGACCAAAGCCCCGAGGTGATCAATCAGGCGCTGGAGATCAACACCTTGAGCAGCTGGAGGCTGATGCAGCGATTTGAGGCCATCAGCAGAGCATCGCCGCAGGGCAGTGCGAGGGAGGTCTGGATCAACACCTCGGAGGCTGAAATCCAGCCTGCCGTAAGTCCTGTGTATGAACTCACCAAGCGGATGCTGGGACAGCTGGTAAGCATCCGCGGTGCGGTACTCGATGCCTCAGGCCGCGAAGCCCTGATCCTTCGAAAGCTGGTGCTCGGACCCTTTCGTTCATCACTCAATCCGATTGGGGTGATGGGCGCCGATTTCGTCGCAACCCAAGTGCTGCGCCAGGCGAGCTGGGGCTTTCGCCTTGTGATCGTGACGCCAAACCCACTGACCTATGTGTTGATGCCCCTGACCGAGCTTGGACGGCGGGCCTATAGCCGGATCCTCAGTCGCCCCGATCTGTGAGGATTTCGCATCCATCACTGGTCACGAGCACGGTGTGCTCCCACTGAGCCGAGAGAGAGCCATCGCGGGTCACAACCGTCCATTGATCCCGCAACGTGCGGCAGGCCTTGCTGCCAGCATTGAGGATGGGCTCAATCGCCAGGGTCATGCCAGGACGCAAGGTGACGTTGGGAAGCTCGTCGGTGCGGAAATTGAACACGGAAGGTTCTTCGTGCAGGTTCCGGCCGACACCGTGGCCGGTGTAATCCTCCACGACACTAAAACCGTTGGCCTTGACGTGATCTTCAACGGCTCCAGCGATGTCCAGCAGGGTGTTGCCTGCTTTGACCTGGCTTAGACCAGCCATCAAGGCTTCCTTGGCAACACGGCTCAAGGTCTGTGCTTCCTGGGGCGCATCTCCAACGCAGATCGTGATGCAGCTGTCGCCGTGATACCCCTCGAAGTAGGCGCCGGTATCCACCTTCAGCAGATCACCCTGGCGGATCACACGCTTCGAACTAGGGATGCCGTGCACCACTTCGTTGTTGATGCTGGCGCAAATGCTCGCAGGAAAGCCGTGATATCCCTTGAAACTGGGAGTTGCTCCCATTTCTCGAATGCGTTTTTCGGCATAAGCGTCGATATCTCCCGTTGTCTGGCCGGGCTCCACCATTCCCATCACCTCTCTGAGCACGGTGGCGACGATATGGCTGGCCTGACGCATGATCTTGACTTCACGGGCTGATTTGATCTCAACACCGCGACGCTTCTGGATGCGCGGGCCTGTCGCCGTCACCTGCCCCTGCGCTGCCTGGGTGGATGCCAGAAGATCAGCAAAGAGATTCATGGCTCAACCCAATATCCGTCACGCTATCAAGAGCAACCGAATTGATGCCGGTCATGTCGCTGCTTGTGCGCTTGCGCGAACTGCATCGAAGCGTTGCACCTGTCGTTCTGGCGCCTTTGCTGGTGACGGTGTTCTCCGGTGTCAGTTACCGCCTGGCCCGGGACTGGTTCGGAGCCAGCCGTGAACAGGTTCACTGGTTAATGGTGGTGCACGAAGGGGAATGGCTCGGTTCCACACTGGAACCGGTCGTCGTTCTTCTCAATGCCATCGGCCTGCTGTGGATGCTGATCACAGGGATAGGACTCCTGATGGAGCAATGGCGTCGAAAGGTACACTCATAGTTTGGCGATTCAACGCGGAGCTGGGATGGCAGCCGATTCGAAGGACACAGCGGTGACCGACGACAACACCGAAACGGCTGTGGAAACAGCACCTGAGGCCACAGCAGCGAAGCCCAGCAAGGCTTCCAGTGCTCCTGCCAAAAAATTGAGCCCCGAAGCTCTGATTCGTTCCTTTGAGTCGTCTCAGCAGAAAGATGATCTTCCTGAGATCTACGTGGGTGACACCGTGCGCGTTGGTGTTCGCATCAGCGAGGGCAACAAGGAGCGTGTTCAGCCCTACGAGGGCGTGGTGATTTCCAAGCGCCATGGCGGTCTCAACCAGACCATCACCGTGCGCCGGATTTTCCAGGGCATCGGCGTTGAGCGGGTGTTCATGCTGCATAGTCCCCAGGTGGCTTCCATCAAGGTGGAACGGCGCGGTAAAGTGCGCAGGGCGAAGCTTTTTTATCTGCGGGAACGGGTGGGCAAGGCCACCCGCGTGAAGCAGCGCTTCGATCGCTGAGGTTTCGACCTCGTTCAATCAGTTGCCAACTTCAACGTTGGCTGAGGGGCACATCGCCTTGCGCCGTTAGTTCAGTTGGTAGAACGCAGGTCTCCAAAACCTGATGTCGGGGGTTCGAGTCCTCCACGGCGCGTCCGATGTTCCCCTCGTGCAGTTTCCCGGTTCTGAGCATGGAGTTGGATCTTCAACCTGGTGATGTTGTGAAGGTGTTGGAATCAGCCGCCCTCGGCTGGGTCCGTGCCCGAGTGATACGCGTCAAGTCCGGCGGCCGCGTGGTCGTTCAAAGTGATCAAGGACGTGAATTCACCGCCCGCGGCAATCAGGTTCGGCTCATCGAACCTGCAGGATTCCGTCCCTGACTCATTGAGCACTCGGTCATGAACCGATGCTTCCCTCAGTTCCCGGCGACATTGTCGTCGGGGATTTTTTATGACAGCACTCGGAAGACAAAACAAGGCTGATCCGGCGATCAGTTATTGACGGAGGGCAGGGCAACAGTTGATACTGATCAGGTCGCGCAGGCGACACAGATCAGATTCTTCGGAGCGCGTCTCGCGAGTTCTGAATCAGATCTGGGACCGTAGTTCAACCGGTTAGAGCACCGCCCTGTCACGGCGGAAGTTGCGGGTTCGAATCCCGTCGGTCCCGTTCTCACCACCAAAACCCACGATGGTGCGCGTTCGATTGGCCCCCAGCCCAACGGGCACGCTTCATATTGGAACGGCGCGAACCGCTGTTTTCAATTGGCTGTATGCCAAGCATGAGCAAGGAGCGTTCGTGCTCCGCATTGAAGACACCGACAAGGAGCGCTCCAAGCCCGAGTACACCCAAAACATTCTCGAAGGCTTGCAGTGGCTGGGGATCAACTGGGACGAGGAACCCGTCATCCAGAGCGAACGGGTGACGCAGCATCGTGAAGCGATACAGACCCTGCTCGATCGGGGGTTGGCCTACCGCTGCTACGCCAGCGAAACGGAACTCACGGCCATGCGCGATGCGCAGAAAGCGGCCAATCAAGCTCCGCGCTACGACAACCGCCACAGGACTCTGACGCCCGAGCAGGAGCAGGCATTTCAGGCAGAAGGCCGTGAAGCGGTGATCCGCTTTCGCATTGATGACGCTGCCGAAATTCGCTGGAATGATCTGGTGCGTGGGGCCATGAGCTGGCGAGGCTCTGACCTTGGCGGAGACATGGTGATTGCCCGTCGTGCTCCGGCCGATCAAATCGGCGATCCCTTATACAACCTTGTTGTGGTGGTCGATGACGCCGCGATGGAGATCACCCATGTGATCCGCGGTGAAGATCACATTGCCAACACCGCCAAGCAACTGCTCCTCTACGAAGCGCTTGGCCTGACATTGCCCACCTTTGCCCACGCTCCTCTCATCCTCAATGCCGAGGGACGCAAGCTCTCCAAACGGGATGGGGTGACCTCCATCAACGACTTCCGCGCCATGGGCTACACCCCTGACGCCATCGCCAACTACATGACCTTGCTGGGGTGGTCCGTGCCGGAGGGCATGGAGGAACGATTCAGCTTGAGTGAGGCCGCAGCCGTCTTTGGTTTCGACCGCGTCAACAAAGCCGGTGCGCGTTTCGACTGGGACAAGCTCAACTGGCTGAATGCCCAGGTTCTGCATGGCTGGACCGCAGGAAAGCTCCTGGAAGAACTGACGCCTCTTTGGGCCGAGCGCGGTTGGACCACTCCCAGCGACACCAGCTGGTGCCTCGACCTCTGTGCCTTGCTGGGGCCATCCCTCACCTTGCTCAAAGATGGCGTCGACCAAGCGGAACCATTCTTTGATTGTCCTGACCTCCAGGAGGATGCTGTCGAGCAACTGGCCGTCGAGGGAGCTCAAACAGCCCTTGCCGACCTGATACAGCGGCTCGAAAACAACCCTTGGGATGGCAGTGACATCGATCAAGCCAAGGCTTGGCTGGGGGATGCCGCCAAAGCAGCCGGTGTGAAGAAAGGGGTTGTGATGAAATCCCTGCGCGCCGCTCTGCTTGGGCGTCTTCAAGGCCCCGACCTAATTACCACATGGTCACTGCTGGCCCGAATCGGTGAGGACCTGCCGCGTCTGCGCCGCTGCCTCGGCTGAGGCAGGTTCGTCATCGTCGGTTTTAACCAGGCCAAGAGCCCGAGCCAAGGGCTGGGCTGTGAGGCCCTGGAGGCCAACCGTCATCAGGATGGTCAGGAACACCAACCCCTGAAGGCGTCCAGCCCCAAGGATTCCGGCCTGCTCCAAACGGATAGCGAAAAGAGAGGCCACCGCAGCGGTAACGATGCCTCGAGGAGCTAGCCAACCCAGAAACAGCCGTTGCTCAAGCTTGAAGGGCAGCCCGATGGTGGCCAAACCCACGCCAATCGGACGCACCACGAGCATCAACGACAGCACGCAGAGGATTCCGCCCCAACCCAGCGGGCTGAGTTCAGCCCAGGACACGTCAGCGGCCAGCAGTGGAAACAGCATGGTGATCGCCAACTGCGCCAGTTCCTGAATCAAGCCATCCAATTCAGCGGTGTGAGGTCCTGGACGTCGACCGACGACGATGCCCGCCGCCACCGAAGCAGGCAGGGCGGATTCCGGCAGCAGCCACTCACTGACGCCATACATCAGAAACAGCAAACCCAGACTGAGCTGAAGTGGGAGCCCTTTCAACTGATCGGGGTTGAGCCGTCGCAGCAGCTCAGACAGCAGCCAGCCGACGCTTGCGCCAATCAGCACACCGCCGCCCAATCGATACAGCAGGCCGAGCATCACCTCACGCCAGCCGTGCAGGTTGCCAAGGGCAAGCTCCAACAGCAGCAGGGCTAAAACGGCGCCGATAGGCTCCAGCAGCAGCCCCTCAGCCTCCAGGACTTCACCCAGAGGAGGGGCGAGCCGAATCTGACGCACCAGAGGGGTGACCACCGTTGGCCCCGTGGCCAGCACGATGGCACTGAATACAGCGGCGAGCGACCAGCTGAGGCCGGCAAGCCAATGGGCTGCCAACAGACCGCCGCCCAGGGAGATCAACAAACGCAGGGCTGCAATCCGCTGCACCGTGGCCTTGATCGTGTCTCCAGGCAGACGCAGATTCAGTCCGCCGTCGAAAAGCACCAGGCTGACGAGAAGACCCACCACGGTTCCAAGCCCGGAGCCGAGGTCGAGGGGTTCCACCCAACCCAGACCAGAGCGACCGATCAGCAACCCAGACAAGAGCAGCAACACCACCCCAGGAAATTCCGACTTGGCCGCCAGAAAACGGGCCGCAGCACCCGAGGAAACCGTGACGCCCCAGAGGAGGCCCAGACGCTCAGGCGTCATCGACAGAGGAGAACTGAGGTTCCACGCGCACGCCGATCACGGCTTGGGGACGTACGACCAGATACTCGCCTTCCAGATCGCTGAGGGGAACGTTGACGAAACCGCCCTGGTTCTCGGCATTGACCACCCCTTGATACCACTCTTGAAAGGTCTCGAGTTTCGGAAAAAACACCCGTTCGGTTTGGCCTCCCACAAGGTGGAGATGGACGGCGTAGCGGCGGGGCGTACGGGACATCAGCGCAGAAAGACATCCATCACGGTCCCCACAGGATGACGGATCAGTTCCGGGTCTGCCCAGAGAAAAGGGCGAAGACAGGCGTTGCGCGGGGCGTACAGCGGATGACGCGGTTGCCCCGAGGCCGTCTGACCCAACATCAGAGGATGCGGCGAGTCGGGAACCGAGCGTCGGCGTTGTGGCAACAAACGCTGAATGTCTCCAAGAACCAGTTGAGCCCGGTCCCATCGCACCCCATTCGCCCCCCATCCACACCAGAGATCGACCCCAGATGTTTGGGACCAGTGGTTGAACCAGAGGTTCAATATCGCGTCGTTCTGCTCACCGATGGGGTCCTTCACCCGCAGCAGCGCCGCCGGAGACGGCGACATCCGGGCAAACAAATTCAGCACCAGCAACTCCCGATATCCCCATGTCCTGGCGAAGCCGATCAAACGGCGCAGGGTCGGATCATCACGCTGGCCATCGGCTCTTGAGGGATTCAGACCCAGGAAGAGGAGGCACCCTTCGCCCGTACCCAGGCAGCGCCGCAGCCACCAGCGGTAACAGCCATCGCTGCTGAGGGACGCTTCAGATCCCGAGCTGTCGGCGGCAACGCTCAAGGATGCGTTCACTGGCATGACCATCGCCAAAGGGGTTAACGGCGCGGGACATCTCTTGATAGGCCGTGGCATCCCCAAGCAGCCGCGAGGTCTCTTCCAGAATCACATCGGGATCCGTGCCCACCAGCCGGGCTGTCCCTGCATCAACGGCCTCGGGCCGCTCCGTGGTGCGCCGCAGAACCAGCACAGGTTTCCCGAGCGCAGGGGCCTCCTCCTGAAGACCACCGGAATCGGTGAGCAAAAGGCAGCAGCCTTTCATCGCTGCGACGAGACGGTCGTAGTCCAAAGGTTCGGTCAGAACGACACGGGGATGGCTTCCAAGCAGGGCCTGCAGCGGTTCACGCACCGTCGGGTTGCGGTGCATGGGCAGCAGAAGCGCCGTGTCGGGGTAGCGCTCAAGCACCTTCAGCATTCCTGCAGCGATGTCATGCAGACGCTCACCCCAGTTTTCACGCCGATGGACCGTGGCGAGAATCACCCTCTGTTGGTCCCAATCGAGGCCATCAAACTGAACATCCGGCGCCGATTTCGCCATCAACAACAACGCATCGATCACGGTGTTGCCGGTCACGGAGATCTCCCCGACCACACCGGAGGCCTTCAGGTTGGATTCCGCCTTAGCCGTCGGCGCGAAATGAAGGGTCGCGATCTGGGAGAGGAGCCGGCGGTTGGCTTCTTCTGGGAAGGGATCCAAAAGATCGTCGGTGCGCAGACCGGCCTCCACATGACCAATCGTGATCTGCTCGTAAAACGCAGCCAAACCAGCGGCAAACGCCGTGGTGGTGTCGCCCTGCACCAGGACCAACTGCGGGGGGTAGGCCTGAAAGTCTTCCCGTAGCCCTTGCAGAGCAGCACAGGTGACATGCGTCAGGGTCTGACGAGGTGCCATCAGATTGAGATCCTGATCCGCCTGGAGATGGAACAGATCCATCACCTGGCACACCATTTCACGGTGCTGACCGGTCAAGACAACACGGGTCTGCAATGCATCACAGGCTTGGAACGTCCGGATGACCGGAGCCAGCTTGATCGCCTCGGGACGCGTTCCCAGAACGATCGTGACGCGGGGCTGTTCAGCCATTCCATCCAGACGGACCGCCGGAGTTTACGGGCGTCAACCCGGAGAGAACAGTGAGAAATCCTTGCCAGTCCGAGCATCGAGACGATCCTGATGAAAGATCCCTCGCCATCAACGTGGCTCAGCCGGTTTCCCCCCCCAGCTTCCCGCCGCGCCCAACCTCGGTTCGTACCTCAGAACGATCTCTGGAGGTTCAAAACCCGGCGCGCAGATCAGCTGCAGATGGCTCTCCAAGCCTCGAGGAGATCGTTCGCATCGCCCATGAGGCCGGCCATTCCGACGTCCACCTGGGTGTTGGAGAAGTACCGCGCTACCGCGCACGGGGAGACATGCAAGGCACGGAATGGCCCTTGACCCAGGCCGATGTCTTTCAGGGATGGCTCCAGGAAATCCTGACGCCACAGCAGATCGATGGCTTCAACCGCGACAAGGAATTCGACGGCTCCCATGCCTTCCCCTTCGTGCGCGTGCGCATCAACCTGATGGATTCACTGCGCGGCCCGGCCATGGTGCTGCGCCTGATTCCGCAGACGATCCTCAGCATGGATCAGCTGCATCTCCCCAACGTGCTGCAGAGCCTCGCGGCCCGTCGGAAGGGACTGATCCTGGTGACCGGACCGACAGGGTCCGGCAAAAGCACAACCCTCGCGGCCATGATCGACTGGATCAACCGCAACGAGGCACGGCACATCCTCACGATCGAGGATCCCGTCGAGTTCGTGCACGAGAGCCGCAAGTCCCTCATCCGGCACCGGGAAGTGGGATTGCACACCCTCAAATTCCACAACGCCCTGAGGGCCGCCCTGCGGGAAGACCCTGATGTGATTTTGGTGGGCGAAATCCGGGATCAGGAAACCCTCTCCACGGCCCTCGAAGCCGCCCAGACCGGCCACCTGGTGTTCGGGACGCTCCACACCAATTCAGCGGTGAAAACCGTGGAACGGGTCCTTGGCATGTATTCACCTGAGGAACAGGAGAGTGTGCGCCGTTCGTTGTCCGAGTCGCTGCTGGGGGTGATCGCCCAGGGATTGATCAAGACGAAAGACGGAAAACGGGCGGCGTATCACGACATTCTGATCAACACCGATGCCTGCAAGGACTACATCCAGCGGGGGGCGCTCGATGAGGTGGAGGAAATCATGGAACGCAGCGGATTTGATGGGATGGTGACAACCAATCAATCGCTGCTGGCCCTGGTGGAGGCAGATCGCATTGACGCCACAGAGGCTGTAGCTGTCAGCCTCAAACCCAACGAACTGGCTCAAGCCCTACGGGGCCGAAGCTAATCAGCCACCGCTGAACACACGCACCAAAAGGACTACTGCGATCCCTGCGGACAGGCCGATCATCGCCAGACGGCCGTTCCAGATTTCGGCTTGCGGAGTAAACCCACGCTTCCAGGCGTTCAGCTCTTCTGCCTCCACGGGCTCCGGAGCATCTGATCTGGTTTCCGGTTGATCCACGACGCAGAGACCGAAGGGTGCGTTTAAGCCTAAAAGGCTTCTTTAAAAGGGTGGGTCTGATGTGTAAAGAGCATTGGCTTGATCCAAGGGCCAGCGGGCCGCAACTCCCGATTCAAGAGAGGTGGAAGCCGTGTTCTGGCCCAGACGCATCAAGGCCGCAGCTCCGATCATTGCAGCGTTGTCGGTGCAGAAGGCCAGAGGAGCGATGGAGACTGCTATGCCCCGCTTTTTCCCCTGTTCGAGCATGCATTGGCGCAAACGACGGTTCGCAGCGACACCGCCGACCATCACCAGTTGCTGAACACCATGGTCTTCAGCACAGCGGAGGCTGCGTTCCACCAGAACATCAGCCACTACCTGTTCGAAACTGGCGGCCAGATCGGCAAGAGGCAGCGGATCGCTGGTCTGCCGCAGTGTTTCCACGGTGCGGAGCATGGCTGTCTTCAGACCACTGAAGGAAAAGTCGTAGGGGTGAAACCCACCGCCCGGCAATGAAATCCGCCCCTTGGGCAGGCGGAAGCGCGTTGCCTCACCCGTTTCGGCAACAGCCTGGATGGCAGGGCCTCCGGGGTATCCCAGACCGAGCAGGCGCGCCACCTTGTCGAAAGCTTCTCCAGCGGCATCGTCATGGCTTCGGCCTAGACGCGTCATCGCCCCGTCGTCAGCCACCAGGATCAGCTCAGTGTGGCCCCCACTCACCAGCAGCACCAAATAAGGCGCTTGCGGTGGAGCATCTCCAAGCATCACCGAGGCCAGATGGCCTTCCAGATGATGGATGCCGAGGAAGGGGCGCTGATGCAGCGCGGCAAGGGTGCGGCCGGTCACCGAGGCCACCATCAGAGCCCCAGCCAGGCCTGGAGTGATCGTTGCCGCTATGGCATCCAGCTGCCCTAAAGCGACACCCGCCTCATTGACAACGGCCTCCACCAGCCCAGGCAGGGCCTCGACGTGACGACGCGAGGCGATTTCAGGCACAACACCACCCCAACGGGCATGCTCCTCGACCTGGGACGCAATCCGCGACGCCAGAACGTCGATTCGTCCATCAGCGTGACGGAGTAGGACCGCAGCCGCAGACTCGTCACAACTTGTTTCGAGGGCAAGCACTGCATGCATCGGAGCGATGCGCCTCTCCTACTCTCCTGCTTGTGACATCTTGCCCTTTCGGGGCACCGTTCAGAGGAATCGTTCCGATGCGTCGTCTCTTCGCCGTCGTGCTTTCAGCACTCCTGGTGTTCGGCTTCGCCCCCGTCGCCAAGGCGGATGTGGCTGGCCTCACACCCTGCTCTGAAAGCGCCCGTTTCCAGCAGCGTGCCGCTGCCGCTACAACGCCTCAGGCCAAAGCCCGCTTCGAGATGTACAGCCAGGCCTCTTGTGGTGAGGATGGCCTTCCCCACCTGATCGTGGACGGCCGCTGGAGTCATGCCGGTGATTTTGTCTATCCCGGGATCATGTTTCTGTACATCACCGGTTGCATCGGCTGGGCCGGTCGTGAGTACCTGAAAGCAACCCGCGGCAAGAATGCTGCCCAGTACGAAATTTTCATCGATCGCAGCATTGCCTTCAAGAGCCTTCTGGCTGCCGCCACCTGGCCCCTCGCTGCATTCGGTGAATTCACCAGCGGCAAGTTGCTCGAAGACGACAGCAAGGTGACTGTTTCACCGCGCTGATTCATACGACTTCAACCATTGCTCCCTCAACAATGAACAAGTTTCTGACCGCAGCTCCAGTAGTTGCAGCCATCTGGTTCACCGCCACCGCCGGCATTCTGATCGAGTGGAACCGCTTCTTCCCCGATCTTCTCTTCCACCCGATGTGAACCACGGGTTGATCAATATCAGATAAGGGAACCTTCGGGTTCCCTTTTTTTGTGCCTGCACCGCGTTGCCAAGATCAGCAGCTTCGCGTTATCCCAGCCCCATCAGCGTCTCCACCTGGTTCAACGCTGATTCGAGATCGTCGTTGATCACGACGGCATCGAATTCATGTTGAGCCTCGAGTTCCTCACGAGCGCGAGTCAAGCGGCGCTGAATGGCGTCCTCGGAATCGGTACCGCGCCCCCGGATCCGGCGCTCCAATTCCTCAAAGCTTGGGGGAGCCAGAAAAATCTGAAACCCATCCGGGAAACTGCGACGCACTTGGCGGGAACCTTCCAACTCAATCTCCAAAAGCACAGGGCGCCCCGCCGCCATTTGTTGCTCAGCAGGACCGCGGGGAGTGCCGTAGCAATTCCCTGCGAATTCCGCCCACTCCAGAAAACCTCCCTGCTCCACCAAGGCCTCAAACCCCGCACGGCTGTGGAAGAAGTAGTTGATGCCGTCCTGCTCCCCCTGGCGCGGAGAACGGGTGGTGGCAGACACCGACAGCCAAATCTGGGGATGGCGCTCCAGCAGCTGGTTCACCAGGGTTCCCTTGCCGACTCCACTGGGACCGGTGATCAAGGTGAGCTTTCCACTGGTGGACATCGCGGCGTCTGCGTGGCTCAGCAGAGTAGGAAGCCCCAACGCTCCGCCCGGTGCTCCAGGTGATCGCCTCCACCAGCCTGCAGCCAATGGATCTCACCACGCTTCGCGCGGTGCTCTGGAATCTGCGTCCAAAGCTGGTGCCAAGCCGTTTCGAAAAGGCACAACAACCGGACCCGGCAACGATTCAACTGGGATGCCGCAGCCTCAAGGGGATGGTGTGGCTGGAACTGAGTTGGCAAGCCGAAGCACCTCGACTGGTGGAGGTCAACCCTCCCCCGCGCAGCGGCAGCGGCAGCACCTTCGCGCAACAGTTGCAACACAGCCTCCGCCAGCTGGCTCTTGTGGAGCTTCACCAGAGCGGCTTTGAACGGGTGGTGGAATTCCGGTTTGCCCAACGCCCTGGGGAACCGATCCAGCGGGTGCTCGTGCTGGAGCTGATGGGACGGCACAGCAACCTCCTGCTCCTCGATGAGCAGCGCCGCATCATTGCTCTGGGGCGCCAGGTCCGGGACCATCAGTCCCGCGTGCGCCCTCTCTCCACCGGTGATTCCTACAGCCAACCCCCGATGCTTCAGGGGTTGGCACCGGATCGAACGGAGGGCTTTGAACGCTGGAAGGAGCGGCTCTCTCTCGTCCCGATCCCGCTGCGCAAGGCCTTTCAGCAGACCTATCAGGGGATCAGCCCAGCCCTCGCTGGACAGCTCGCCGGAGACCATGTGAACACCCCGGTGGACAGCCTGGATGCCAGCCAGTGGAGCCACCTCTTTGAGCGATGGTCTCTCTGGTTGGACCAACTCGAGAGCGAACAGTTCGCCCTCGTGGTGGAGAACGACGGTCGTTACCGGGTCTGGGGATCTCCTCGTACTGAAGTGCATCCACAACCCTCTCTGGCGCTCACGCTGGGATCCCTGCACCAGCAATGCCAAGAGCAACGGGCCCTGGCACGGGTCAACCATGACCTGCGTCAACGCCTGGAGCGTTGGCGCAGCAAAGAACAGGCCGCCCAGGAGGACCAACGTCAGCGCCTGAAGGCCACCGACGGGCACGGGGCCCTTCAACGCCAGGCGGATGCTCTCCTTTGCATTGGCAACCCAAGCCGCGACCAGGTCGATGAAGCCCAGTCGCTCTATCGCCGGGCCAAAAAACTACGGAGATCGCGCCCGATCCTCGAGCAGCGGCTGAAGCACCATCAGCGACGTCTTGAGCTGATCAACGAGAGCGAAACCTTCATCGAGGATCAACTGAGCGCAACCTGGCAGGACTGCCCAGCACGCCTCTCCGCCCTCAATGATCTGCGGGAGGAACTCGATGAGCTGCTGCAGCCAAAGGAACGCCGTCGCAACACAAGACAGCAGCGTCAACGGGACCAGCCCAATCCGCTGGAACTGAACACTCCGGGAGGTCTCAAGGTTCAGGTGGGGCGGAACCACCGCCAGAACGACTGGATCTCGCTGCGCCAGGCCCGCAGTGGTGACCTCTGGTTTCACGCCCAGGAATGCCCAGGGAGTCATGTGGTGTTGAAGAGCTCCAATGGGCTGGCCGAGGAATCCGACCTGGCAATGGCAACAGACCTGGCGGCCTATTTCAGTCGCGCTCGGGGCAACACGCGGGTGGCAGTGGTGATGGTGCCCACCGATCAGCTGCAGCGAATTCCCGGTGCCGGACCGGGCACCGTGCGCCATGGACAAGCTGAGATCCGCTGGGGGGATCCCCAGGGCGCGGAAGAGCGGCTGCTTGCCCCTAGCCTGAATCCACACTCGGGCTGACCTGTTGCGCCGCCCGACCCGCGTCCGTGTCTGAGCGCCCCGAAGGTCCCCCAGCTCTGCAACCACCACCACCCATTCGCATTGGGCGGGCACCTGGCGATGCCGATTTACCCAATGAGGTGGAGATGCCTCTGGTGGATCACCTTGAGGAATTGCGCCAACGGGTTCTGCGCAGCTTGCTGGCCGTTGTCATTGCAGCGCTGACCTGTCTGCTGGGAGTCAAACCGCTGGTGCGCCTGCTGGAAGCGCCAGCCAGTGGCATTCATTTCCTTCAACTTGCGCCGGGCGAGTTTTTATTCGTCTCGCTGAAGGTTGCCGGCTACGCCGGACTCACCCTGGCCCTGCCCTATGTGCTGTTTCAGATCCTGGCCTTCGTGCTGCCGGGCCTGACGATCCGCGAACGACGCCTGATTGCCCCTGCCGTCGCCGGCTCCGCGGTCCTGTTCATGGTGGGCCTGGCCTTTGCCTGGTGGGCCCTAGTGCCAGCCGCCCTGCGTTTTCTGGTGAGCTACGGCGCCGATGTGGTGGAGCCGCTTTGGTCGATCGAGCGCTATCTGGATTTTGTTCTGCTGCTGATGCTGGCCACCGGGCTGGCGTTCCAGCTCCCCGTCCTGCAGCTGCTCCTCGGGGCTCTGGGGCTTGTGCGCTGGAGGCCGATGCTGGGAGCCTGGCGCTGGGTTGTGCTGGGTTCAGCCCTGGCTGGAGCCGTGCTGACGCCATCCACCGATCCGATCACGATGCTGCTGCTGGCTGGAGCCATCACGGCACTGTTTTTAATTGGCGTAGGCCTGGTGGCTCTGACCGAATCGTTCAGACCAGAAACTCCTTGATCAGCGTTTCCGCCTCCGGCCCCGTCGCCTCCAGCGGAAGACTCAACGCCTTGCCCAGACGCGGTTTGTCACGGGTGGAACCAAGCCATTGGCGCACCTCACCCGCCAAACCAAGACGATTCACAACATCCAGCACCTCACCGAGATGCTGCCGATAGGCCTCAAGGTCCATCGGAAACGACTGTTGCTCGAGATAGGCCCACATCACCTGGAGGTACAAACGACGGCGTCGCACCACCAGCTGAAGGTCGTAAGTCGCCCGCCAGCGCTGGCGTAGACAGGCAATCACCTCGTCGACGCTGAGCGGCGGCTCGGGCACGGCGTTGGCGATTTCAAGCACAGAAGCAGTAGCGGCAGGAGCAGGAAGACGCCTGTCGTTGCAAAGCTTGACAGGCACTTAAGCATCCATAATGGTCGCCAATCCGAGCTGGATGAACGTCCGCCATGACACAACTCTCCTCGAGCGATGTGCCCGGAATGGGTCGTCGGCAGTTCATGAATCTGCTGACGTTCGGCTCCGTCACTGGTGTGGCCCTTGGAGCCCTCTACCCGGTGGCGAATTACTTCATCCCCCCCAAGGCAGCCGGCAGCGGCGGTGGCACTAGTGCCAAGGATGAGCTGGGCAACCCGATCACAGCCAGCGGTTGGCTCTCCAGCCACCCCGAGGGCGATCGCAGCCTGGTGCAGGGCCTCAAGGGTGATCCCACCTATCTGATCGTTGAAGGCGAAGACGCCATTGGCAGCTACGGCATCAACGCCATCTGCACCCACCTCGGTTGCGTCGTTCCCTGGAACAGCGGTGCCAACAAGTTCATGTGCCCTTGCCATGGCAGTCAGTACGACGCCACCGGCAAGGTGGTCCGTGGACCTGCCCCTCTCTCCCTGGCCCTGGCCAACGTCAGCGTGGAGAACGACAACGTGTTCATGAGCCAGTGGACCGAGACCGACTTCAGAACTGGTGATAAGCCCTGGTGGGCCTGATCTTTCCCTTCCCTACGCCTGAATTCCCTCACCGTCCCATGCGTCGTCACCTCTCCCTCCTCCTTGGATCGCTAGTCATTGGACTGGCTCTGCTGATTGCCCCGGCTGCCAGCTGGGCCTACCCCTTCTGGGCTCAACAGAACTACGACAGCCCCCGGGAA
Organism: Synechococcus sp. MU1617; assembly: GCF_020514235.1. Taxonomy (NCBI): domain Bacteria; kingdom Bacillati; phylum Cyanobacteriota; class Cyanophyceae; order Synechococcales; family Synechococcaceae; genus Synechococcus; species Synechococcus sp. MU1617. The sequence goes on along the minus strand of NZ_VTLB01000006.1, from coordinate 65,685 downwards.
GCCACAGGCAAGATTGTTTGTGCGAACTGCCACCTGGCCAAAAAGCTGACCCAGGCTGAAGTTCCCCAATCGGTGCTCCCCGACAGCGTCTTCACCGCCAGCGTCAAGGTTCCCTACGAGAAGGGTCTTCAGGAGATCGGAGCTGACGGCAGCGACGTGGGTATGCAGGTGGGCGCTGTCGTGATGCTTCCCGATGGCTTCACCCTGGCTCCTCAGGACCGCTGGACCGAGGAGATCAAGGAAGAGACGGAAGGCGTCTACTTCACCCAGTACAGCGACGACCAGCCGAACATCCTGCTGGTGGGACCGATTCCTGGTGACGAACACCAAGAGATCGTCTTCCCTGTTCTGTCCCCTGATCCCGCCACCGACAGCAACATCCACTTCGGCAAGTACCAGATCCACGTGGGTGGCAATCGCGGCCGTGGCCAGGTGTATCCCACCGGTGAGAAGAGCAACAACACCGTCTACACGGCTCCGACCAGCGGAACCATTGCCTCCATCGAGCCCGGTGACAACGGCGCCAGCGTGGTCAGCATCAAAGCTGCTGACGGCAACAGCGTGACTGAGACCATCCCAGTTGGTCCTGAAGTGCTGGTCAGTGTTGGTGACAGCATCGAAGCCGGTGCTGCCCTGACCAACGACCCCAACGTGGGTGGCTTCGGCCAGGTGGACGCGGAAATTGTTCTGCAGAACCCCGTTCGGATCTATGGCTTGCTCGCCTTCTTCGCTGCCGTGGCTCTGGCTCAGATCATGTTGGTGTTGAAGAAGAGGCAGATCGAAAAAGTTCAGGCAGCTGAGGGCGTCTGATCGCTATGGCTGTTGAAGCCCTGTTTCCCCTGGCGACCTTCCAGTCGCCAGGGGAATTTTTGCCTCTTACCGAAAGCTGGTTCCTTCCCCTGCGTTGGTACGGGCTGCTGATTGCAACAGCCGTCTTGATTGGACTGAACCTCTCCAGCCGCCTGGCCAAGCTTCGACAGCTGGAGAACGGCCTGATCAGCGATCTGCTGCCCTTGCTGGTGCTGTTTGCCGTCATCGGAGCACGGATCTACTACGTGGCCTTCGAGTGGCACAACTACGCCTCAAACCCGCTCAAGGCCCTGGCCATCTGGGAAGGAGGGATCGCTATCCACGGTGCTTTGCTGGCGGGAACAATCACCCTGATCCTGTTCTGCCGCTGGCGTCGGCAACCCTTCTGGGATGTTCTGGACGTTCTGGTTCCTTCCGTGGCCTTGGGACAGGCCATCGGTCGATGGGGGAATTTCTTCAATTCAGAGGCCTTTGGGGTTCCGACTGATCTGCCGTGGAAGCTGTTCATCCCGGCGCAGAGCCGGCCGGTGATTTACAGCACGTCGGAGTTTTTCCACCCGACGTTTCTGTATGAATCCATTTGGAACCTGCTGCTCTTCGCAGTTCTGCTGCTGCTCTTTCGCCGCGGGCTGAAAGCTCCTGGGAAGCTCCCATCGGGCGTCATGAGTTGCGTGTATCTGGTGGGGTACAGCCTCGGCCGTGTCTGGATCGAAGGTCTGCGCATTGATCCTCTCTGCATCGGTTCGCTTCCACCGGCTTGCGAAGGGGGAATCCGCATCGCCCAATTGATGAGTTGCACCTTGGTCGCGCTGGGCATGATCGGGCTTTGGTGGCTATACGGACGAAAGCGACCCTTGCCTGATCCATCAGGCCAACGCAGTTGAGTCAAGTTGTCAGTTTCGTCGGCGCAGGCCCGGGTGCCCCAGACCTGCTCACCCTTCGCGCAGCTGAACGTCTTAAACAGGCCGATGTGCTGATCTGGACGGATTCCCTGGTCTGTCCAGCCATCGCAGATCTGGCTCCGGCTGATTGCGAACGGATCCGCACCAGCACGACCACGCTCGAAGACCTGATCCCGTTGCTGATCGATCGACACCGCCAGGGCAAACGGGTGGTGCGACTCCACGACGGAGACACTGCGCTCTACAGCGCTATCAACGAACAGATCTGCGCCTTAAACGACGCCAAAATCCCCGTGGAAGTAATCCCCGGGATCAGCGCTTACCAAGCGGCAGCCGCCGGACTGGCCAGCGAACTCACCCTTCCAGGCGTGGTGCAGACCATTGTTCTCAGTCGCGCTGGAGGTCGCACCGGCGTGCCGGAACGGGAACAGCTGGATCGGCTGGCCGCCCTGCGCGCCAGCCTTTGCATCTATTTGAGTGCACGACACGTTGAAGAGGTGCAAACCACCCTTCTGGAGCACTATCCCGCCGACACGCCAGTAGCCATAGGACATCGGGTGAGCTGGCCCGATCAGATGCTCACAGTGGTTCCTCTCAGGGAGATGGCTGCGGTCAGTCGGGAACGGAATCTGATTCGAACAACGCTCTACGTAGTCAGTCCGGCCCTCGCCGGTGGTCCTCAACGCTCACGCCTTTACTCGCCTGACCACGACCACCTGTTCCGTCCGAAAGCCCAATAGGCAGTGGTTTAGGATCGATTTGTGCGGGCGATTAGCACAGTGGTAGCGCACTTCCTTCACACGGAAGGGGTCACTGGTTCGAATCCAGTATCGCCCATATTTTTTGGTGGCACTTAATCCTTCGGCGTTCATCAAGGGCTGACTGCACTGTGGAATGGGCCTAGGTTCAGCCCTGAGCTAGGTCGACTTACTCATTGATGAACGAGCGGAGTCTTGCGGACGACCAAGGCAAAGCCACGGGCCTTGTAGAGGCAGGGCGACAGTTGGCCGAGGCACGGGCTGCAGCGGGCCTGACCCAGAACCAGCTTGCCGGCCAGATGCACATGGGCGAGGAGCAACTCGCAGCACTGGAACGCGGCGATCAAGCCGAACTTCCTGAACCCGTGTTCATCAAGGCCATGGTGCGCCGGCTCAGCTCCCATCTGGGTTTGGATGCTGACGCCATGGTTCAGACCCTCGGTCCCCTCACCACCAACCAGCCCAAACGGGCGACTCCCGGGGCAACAACGCGGGGCATCACCCCTCAGAAACAAAGAACAGTTCATCCGCTTCCCCTTTTGGCCCTAGCCGGGCTTGCTGGGCTTGGCTTTGTTGTGTGGAGCAACTCCTCCGAGTTGACGCGCTTCGCCCAAGGGTTGAGGCCTACCAATCAAACCCTTGAACCAAGCGAGGCAGACCTCGAGGTGGCCGAGGTTGTAGAGGAGCTCGATGCTCTCATCGTTCCAGCTCCACCCACCGCAGAGCTGGGACTCACGATCAGCAGCAGCGAACCCAGCTGGATCGCCTTGCGGCGTGAGGGAATTGTGGAATTCGAAGGGCTCCTGAATGGTGAGCGCAGGATTGAAAATCCCGATCTGGTGGAGATCTACGCCGGCCGGCCTGATCTGGTCCAGCTGAGTTACCCCGACGCAGAGACACGAACCCTTGGCGCCGTGAACGACATCCGCTGGATCCCTCTCAACCCTGAACGCTGACGCGCAGATCCACCCCGACAGCCTCCTTCACCACCTCAGCGCAGCTCTCCAAGCTCCATTGCTCAAGGCTGACGTTCTGGTTGACCCGCTCAGGGACGATTTCCAGCTCAAGAGTTCCTTTCACCGCATGAATGCGGAGTGCTGAAATCACCGGTTCAGGCCTGCGATCCAGGGCCGCGGCCAAGCGCAGCAGCAGGGCCATCTGATGAACGCAACGACGGTTTTCTCGGGTGGCCACAAGCTGCCAAGACTCATGGCGTTTCTTCGGCAGGCTGCGGCGGTGATAGCGGGCAATGGCCGCCACCATCAAGTGCTCCGCCTCGGAATAGCCCAGCAGCTCACCATGACGAATCAAGTACCAGGTGTGCTTGTGGTAAGCGCTGATGTTGATGTGCTGGCCAGAGGAATGGAGCATGGCGGCAGCCCAAAGCAGTTCGCGACCTTCGCCGCTGTCGTCATGCATCACTCCTCGCGTTGCGTCGTAGAGGCTTAGGGCATGGCTGGCGACCCGTTCAGCCCTGATCTGATTCACCGCAAAACGCTGAACCTGATGAATCACGGTGCGTTGCCTGATGCTGCTCTGAAAGCTGAAGCGGTCTTCCAGAAGCCCCTGGCGAAGCATCCAATCAACAATCAGACCTTCCCTGAGCGCACGCTCACTCAGCACCAAGTCCTCGACTCCCAGCATCTTCATGGTGGTTTGCAGGATCAGCGCGCCGGGAACAATGATTTCGGCCCGACGGTCATTGATCGGAGCCAACTCCCTCCGCTGAGCAGGGGTCATCGTGATCAGACGATCGACCACCTGGTCCAGGCGCTGCCGGGTGACGCGGTACCCATGCAATTTGCGGGGTGGACGCTCCTCTTCACTCGCAGCCAGTGAGCCAATCGCCATGGCCGTGCCGCTGGTGGCCACCAACACAGGAGTTTCACCGGGTTTGATCCTGCGACGCACTTTGTCGACCGCAGGTTCAAGCGACCCCTGAATGAAAGCCTGCAGAAACGATCGCCGTTGGGGAGGCATCGGATCATCCCGAACAAAGTCCCGCTGGAGGCGCACAGCCCCCACACGGGTGCTGGTGAGGGCGCGGGCATCACGACCATCGGCAAGGATCAGTTCCGTGGAGCCACCGCCGATGTCGAGCAGAAGATGAGGACGATCTCCAAAAGGCATTCCTGAGAGGACACCCAGGTAGATCAGCCGGGCCTCCTCGGGGCCGCTGACCAAATCCACCTCCATCCCCAGATCGTCGAGAATGGTCTGGAGGAAATCGCGACCATTGGGCGCTTCACGAACGGCACTCGTCGCGGCCGTCACGATCTGCTCAACCCGGTGACTGGCGGCGAGATCTCTGAACTGGCGGAGAGTTTCCAGCCCCCGTTGCATCGCCGCCGATGTCAGCTCACCGGTCTCGGGATCACGCTCCCCAAGACGCGTGGTGGCCTTTTCGGCCTGGATGATCCGAAACGTGCGCAGCTTCGGATCAACGGCTGCCACCAGAAGATGAAAGGAATTGGTGCCGATGTCGATGGCGGCGATCCGGCGCAGATCAGGATTCGCTGCCTGAGGCACGCCGTTGTTCTGTTCCGTTGGCTGGGCTGGGGCCTTGGCATCCAGCATCAACGTCAGAGCGGCAATGGAATCCACTCTGCCACTGACGGCCGAGGCCATCAGGCCCTGACTAGGGTTCTTCAAATCCCGTTGATTGTGATCAGCAGCTCTGCACGTCTTCAGCCCTGGATCGAACTGCTCCGATGGAACAAACCCACCGGCCGGCTGATTCTGCTGATCCCAGCAGGCTGGGCCCTCTGGCTGAATCCAACCGCTCCTCCAAGTGTTGTGCTGATCCTGCAGATCCTGCTGGGGGGCATGGCAGTAAGCGGTGCGGGCTGCATCGCCAATGACCTGTGGGACCAGCGGTTCGACGGCAAGGTGGAACGCACAAAACGTCGCCCTCTGGCCAGGGGTGCGCTGCAGCGAGGACCAGCCTTCGCTTTGCTGCTGACCTTGCTGGGCCTCAGCCTGGCTGTCGTGCTGAGTCTTCCGGCCGCCAGCCTCAGACTCTGTCTCACGTTGGCCTGCACGGCCGTGCTGCCGATCCTCGGGTATCCATCAGCGAAGCGATGGTTCGCCTTCCCCCAGGTGATCTTGGCGCTGTGCTGGGGCTTCGCGGTGCTGATCCCCTGGTCCGCTGCGACGGCCTCCTTGAGCTGGAGTCCTGCCCTGGTGTGCAGTTGGCTGGCAACCGTGGTCTGGACCTTTGGTTTCGACACGGTCTATGCCATGGCCGATCGACGTGACGATGCCAGCCTCGGCCTGCGCAGCAGCGCCTTGAGCCTCGGATCCCGCGTGGTGCCTGTGGTGCGGGGCTGCTACCTCGTGACAGCCATCACCCTTGCCATTGCGGCCTGGACGGCTCAGATCGCAGCACCCTTCTGGCCTCTCTGGTTGCTTGCCACAGTCTTCATGCAGTTCAGCTGCAACCCCTTAAACAAGCAAGATGCCTCCATGGGCACCTACGGGAAGCACTTTGCCCAACAGGTGCAGGCAGGGACGCTGCTCTGGCTCGGCCTGGTTCTGGCCAGGGGGTTGGGAGCCTAATGCGCATCACCCCGGCTCCACCGCTCCGGACTGGAGACCGTGTGGCCTGCGTGGCCGCCAGTTCAGCCCTTCAAGACGACATCAAGCTGCAACAGGGCATTGCTGTTTTGCAGAGCTGGGGGCTGGATGTTCAACCCCAGGCCTTGGCCACCCGACGTTGGGGCTACTTCGCAGGGCGCGATGACGCGCGCCACGCCGATCTGCATCCGGCCGAACCCGCAGCGCTGCTCGCCTGTGCCCGCGGTGGATGGGGGGCTGCTCGGCTGCTTGAGCAGCCCATCCGCTGGCAAAGCGGCTGGCTGCTGGGCTTTTCCGACGTGACAGCTCTGCTCTGGGCCCGCCAAGCAGCAGGTTTTTCAGGGGGGATCCATGGCCCCTTGCTCACCACGCTTGCGGAGGAGCCGCAATGGAGCCGAGACCGCTTGCGCAACCTGCTCTTCGGCAACGCCGTCCCCGACCTGCAAGGTCGTGGTGGCGGCGGCGGTGTGGGGAGAGGTCCCCTGCTCGCGGCCAATCTGACCGTGGCCACCCACCTGTTGGGAAGCCGGTTCGTCCCCCCCCTCAAAGGAGCCGTTCTGGTGCTGGAGGACGTGGGCGAAGCCCCCTACCGCATTGATCGGATGCTGACTCAGTGGAGGCTGAATGGCAGTTTGCAGGGCTTGGCGGGTCTGGCATTTGGCAATTTCGAGGAGTGCGCCGACGAAACCAGAGACGCCTCCGAAAGCTTCAACCTTGAGCAGGTTCTTGAGGAGCGCACGGCCGATCTCGGCATTCCCAGGGTGATGGACCTACCCGTTGGTCACCGATCCGGCAACGCAGCCCTGCCCATAGGAGCAATGGCACGCCTCGACGGGCAAAGCGGCCGGCTCAGCCTGCTGACCTGAGGGCAAGCACCGCCTCCGCCACGGTGAGGTCAAAAGGCGTGGTGACCTTGATGTTGGCGGGGCCGGCATCCAAGACCTGCACAGGCCAACCCAGACGCTCGTACAACGACGCATCGTCGGTGACCATCCAGCCCTGGGCAACCGCCTCAGCGTGGCCGCGACGCAGCTGATCAACGGCAAAGCCCTGCGGCGTCTGCGCCGCCCAAAGTTCCGATCGATCCGGTGTATCGCGAATCAAACCGTCGGATCCCACACGCTTGATCGTGTCGCTCACCGGCGTTGCAGCAATCAGCGCCGTGCCGTCCTCCACCACAGCTGCACAGCGATCAAACAACTCCGGTTCAGCAAGACAACGGGCGCCGTCATGAATCAAGACGTGGCGGGCTTGCTCCGGCAACCCCGCCAGACCACAAAGCACCGACTCCTGCCGCGTGCTGCCGCCCTGGATCCAATGCACCGGCTTGCTGGGTGCGTCCAGCAACGCAAGGATGGCCTCTCGATCGACCTCCTGGCCGACGATCCCAATCCATTCAATCCGTTGAGACCGCAGGGCCGCCTCGAGGGTCCAGGAAATGACGGGACGTCCGGCCAATGGCAGCAGCAGCTTGTTGCGATCTGCACCCATGCGCCGACCGCTTCCCGCCGCAGCAATCAACAGATGCACAAGCGACTCCTGCCCCGGACAGGCGTAAACGACCTCCATACAATCAGCTCGCACCATGGATGGCGGCGCTTCATGCGAGTTCTTGCCCTGAGCCCGGGTTCGCTCGAAGACCAGATGGACCGTCTACCGGCTCTGGCCGACATCTGCCAGAAACTCAACGCCACACTGCAGGTGGCCTGTGACCCCCAGCAAGCAGCTCCATGGAAGCTTCTGCCGTGCCTGGAGAAGCTGTTGCCGTTCAGCTTCGAGGCCAACCCCACGCTTGCGGACTGGGCCAACCTGCTCGGCTGTGTGCGCGAACCCGATTTTCAAATCTGCATCAACTTCGCTGAAGGGCAACAGGTGAACCTGATGCTGTCGATGAGCCATATCCCCAAACGGTTGGCAGTTGAGGGATTTGCCTGCACCGACCAGGTCAGCCTCGGCCTCGGCTGGAAGGCGCAGCGTCTCAACCCTTTTCTCCAATCCCTAGGGCTTGAACTCGATGCCGATCAGTTCCGCCTGCCCGTGGCGGCAGAGGTTCTTGATGAAGCCCGTGAAGCACTACCCAGCGGTGACGGCCCCCTACTGCTGATGTCTCCATCCGGCCTGGGGGATGACTGGCCTGCAACGGAGTGGCACAAGCTGCCTGAGACGATCAAAAGCCGCCTACCGGCGCTGCGCAGCATGGTGCTGCCAGCGGAGCTCAGCCTTTCAAAGCGCGCGGCACTGGTGGCCAATGCCGATGTCGTGCTCAGCAGCTGCCCGGTGTCCCAGCGCCTAGCGGCCTATTGCGGCACCCCCCTGGTTGCCCTCGGAGCAGAGGCCGCAGACCTTCCCGAGCGCCAGGAGATCCGCTGCCTCGGTTGCCCGCAGGAGCTCGCCACGCTTCAGAGCAGTGATGTTCTGACGGCCCTCGGTTTTTAAAGGACGTTCCCATGAGGCGGCGCCGAGCCAGGGGAGAGCTGAAGTTGATCACAGCTCCATGGCGGGGGCCCATCAGCGCCCTCAGTGCCGTGATCTTCGCTGGTGCCGTCGGTTATCGGATCACGGAGGGATGGAACTGGGGCGATTGCCTCTGGATGGTGCTGATCACCATCAGCACCATCGGCTTTGGAGAAGTCGCCCCCCTTTCACCTCCAGGCCGCCTGGTCACCGTCTTGATCGTGGTGGGTGGCTTGGTGGTTGTGCAACTGGCCATCCAACGCGTTCTTGGGCTGAAAGAGTCGGGATATTTCCGCAGACTGAGGGAATTCCGCTTCCTCCGCATGCTGGAAGGCTTGCACGACCACGTAATTCTTTGCGGCTACGGACGAATCGGACAGGAGATTGCCGCTCAACTGCAACGGGACGCGGTGCCACTCGTCGTGATCGAAACCGATCCAGAACGACGAGCCGTGGCCGACGAAAATGGCCTTTGGGTGCTTCAAGCCGATGCAACCCTCGATGAAACCTTGCTGGACGCAGGTCTCGCACGCTGCTGCAGCCTCGTGGCAGCCCTTCCCAGCGATGCATCCAATCTCTACGTGATCCTCAGCGCCAAAGACCTACGACCGGAGTGCCGCTTGATTGCACGCGCCAACAGCGATGAAGCCGCCTCAAAGCTGCGGCTGGCCGGCGCGACGGTTGTGGTCAGTCCCTATGTGGCCGGTGGTCGGGTGATGGCCGCTTCTGCACTGCGACCTCTGGCCCTCAACTTCATGGAGCTGTTGGCGGGTTCCGACTATGAAATTGAGGAATTCCAGCTGAGTCACGACCCTTTGCACCTGATGGAGATCCGCGGGCGGAGCCTGGCGGAACTGGAGCTTGGCCGTCGCAGCGGGGCCATGGTGCTGGCGATCCGTGAGAACGGAAAGTTGATCGCTAATCCAGGCGGCGACACCCAGATGGCACCGGGGCAACTCCTGATCGTGCTGGGAAGCACAACCCAACTCGCCACCTTTCAGTCGTTGCTTGGGGAGGCCGTCGACACGGTTGAGACCATGCCGGGTTGAGCTGGATGACGACGGCTCCGTACGATCCTTCGATCAACGGTGCCTAAATGTCTCCCAGCGCTTCTCTTGCCGGACAGACCGCCCTGGTGACGGGAGGAGGGCGCGGCATCGGCCGGGCCATCGCCCTGGCCCTTGGCGAAGCGGGTGCAGAAGTGGTTGTGAACTACTCCAATTCCGCCGCTTCAGCAGATGAAGTGGTCGCTGCCATCGCCGCGGCAGGGGGGAAGGCCTACGCCCTGCAAGCCAACGTGTCGGTCGAGACCGAGGTTGATGGCCTGATCAAGACGGTGCTGGAGCGCAGCGGCCGTCTTGATGTGTTGGTGAACAACGCAGGCATCACGCGGGACGGCCTGCTGATGCGAATGAAAACCGACGATTGGCAATCGGTGATCGACCTCAACCTCAGTGGAGTGTTCCTCTGCACGCGAGCAGTGGCACGCCCGATGCTGAAGCAGAAGAGTGGTCGGATCATCAACATCACCTCCGTTGTGGGACTGATGGGCAACGCAGGACAGGCCAACTACGCCGCCGCCAAAGCTGGCGTTATCGGTCTCACCCGCAGCACCGCCAAAGAGCTTGCCAGCCGTGGCATCACCGTGAACGCCGTGGCTCCAGGTTTCATCGCGACGGATATGACCAAAGGCCTCGATGCTGAGGCCATCCTCAAAGACATCCCCTTGGGAACCTTTGGCACCCAGGAGCAGGTGGCCGGTGCCGTGCGCTTCCTTGCAGCCGACCCGGCCGCGGCTTACATCACAGGTCAGGTGCTGCAGGTGGATGGCGGCATGGTGATGGCCTGACCCCAGGATTACGAATCAAGGGGTTGAGCCAGCTCATCCCGCAGGCGGCGGATGCGCTGGAGCAGGCGTAGCCGACGGCTGCGGGCGGTGGCGGTGAGAAAGATGCGCAGGGGCACGTAAACCAGGGCCATCGAACCGGCCAGCCCCGCCATCAGAACAAAGAAGAGCGCTCCAGATTCACCCATAACCGGACCCTAATCAGTTCATTTCAGAGCGGCATCCGAGCTGCTGCAACCATTCGGCTTTCCCCACCGCAAGGCCTCTCCACGAGCGCCGCATCGCTGTGGGACAGTGACCAACGGCGTGCCCGCGACTATGGCCAAACTCCTTTCTTTCTCTGACGAATCCCGCAGCGCCCTGGAGCGGGGTGTTGATGCACTCGCCGATGCGGTGCGCGTCACGATCGGCCCCAAGGGTCGCAACGTTGTGCTCGAAAAGAAATTCGGCGCACCCGACATCGTCAACGACGGCGACTCGATCGCCCGTGAAATCGAACTGGACGACCCGTTCGAGAACCTGGGCGCCAAGCTGATGCAGCAGGTCTCCGCGAAGACCAAGGACAAGGCCGGAGACGGCACCACGACAGCAACCGTTTTGGCTCAGGCCATGGTGCGTGAAGGTCTGCGCAACACCGCTGCTGGTGCGAGTCCTGTGGAACTCCGCCGAGGCATGGAGAAGGCCGCTGCACAGATTGTTGCGGGGCTGGGGGAGCGGAGCCAGGCCGTGGCCGGCGATGCCATTCGTCAGGTGGCCACAGTGAGCTCCGGGGGTGACGACGAAGTCGGACGGATGATCGCCGAGGCGATGGACAAGGTGAGCACCGATGGGGTGATCACGGTTGAGGAATCGAAGTCTCTGGCCACGGAACTTGAAATCACTGAAGGCATGGCCTTCGACCGGGGCTACAGCTCCCCCTACTTCGTCACAGATGCCGACCGTCAGGTCTGTGAATTTGAAAACCCACTGATCCTGCTGACGGATCGCAAGATCAGCACGATCACAGATCTGGTCCCTGTGCTGGAAACCGTTCAGAAGAGTGGTTCTCCCCTGCTGATCCTTTCTGAGGAAGTGGAAGGCGAAGCCCTGGCCACGCTGGTGATGAACAAGAGCCGTGGGGTTCTGCAGGTGGCGGCTGTTCGCGCACCCTCATTTGGCGAACGCCGCAAGGCCGCCCTTGCCGATATCGCCATCCTCACCGGCGGCACGCTGATCAGCGAAGACAAGGCGATGACCCTCGACAAAGTGACCCTCGAGGATCTCGGCAAAGCGCGCCGCGTCACCATCAGCAAAGAGAACACCACGATTGTCGCCACCGACGACCATCGCCAGGCGGTGAGCGAGCGCGTTGGTGCGATCCGACGTGAGCTGGAGGCCACCGAATCCGATTACGACCGCGAAAAACTTCAAGAGCGGATCGCCAAGCTGGCCGGCGGCGTGGCTGTGATCAAGGTCGGTGCACCGACGGAAACGGAACTGAAAAACCGCAAACTGCGGATCGAAGATGCCCTGAATGCCACCCGTGCAGCCATCGAGGAGGGCATCGTTGCCGGCGGCGGCAGCACCTTGCTGCAACTCTCCGACAGCCTGGATGCGTTGGCCGCATCCCTCAACGGCGACCAACGCACCGGCGTGGAGATCGTGCAGCGGGCACTGACGGCGCCGATTCATCAGATCGCCACCAATGCCGGTCAGAACGGTGACGTTGTGATTGCTGGCATGCGCAGCAGCGGCCAGGGATTCAATGCCCTCAGTGGTGCCTATGAAGACCTGATGGCTGCTGGCATCGTTGATGCCGCCAAGGTGGTGCGCTTGGCCGTGCAGGATTCGATTTCGATCGCTTCTCTCCTGATCACTACCGAAGTTGTGATCGCCGACAAGCCAGAACCCCCTGCACCGGCTCCCGCCGGAGACGGAGACCCCATGGGTGGCATGGGCGGAATGGGTGGTATGGGCATGCCCGGAATGGGTGGAATGGGCATGCCCGGAATGATGTGATCAGCTGATCATTCCCTGGCGATAGGCGATCACCTGGAGATCCACTCCGGTGATCGCCGTCCCCACCACAACGGTGTCTGCTCCGGCCTGCAATGCCAACCGTGCATCCACTGGAGAAGCAATTCCCCCCTCACAGATCAGACGAACCGAGCTGGGAAGTTCAGCGCGAAGTTGGGGGAGCAGATCAAATGCGGGGGGGCGCTGCTGCGCCGTGTCTTCCGTGTAGCCATAGAGCGTGGTCCCAACCCAGTCACAACCGAGATCGGCTGCGCGCAAGCCATTCTCCAGCGAATCCACATCGGCCATCAAGGGGGCCTTCAGCTCATCACGGGTGCGCTGAATCAACGCGGCCAGGTCCTCCCCCGCAGGACGCGGACGGGCTGTGGCATCGATCGCGATCACATCGGCCCCCGCAGACCACACGGCCTGAATTTCTTTCCAGCCCGGGGTGATGTACACCGAGCTGTCTGGAAACGTGCATTTCCAGAGGCCAATGATCAAGGCATCCGGACAGCGCCGACGCACAGCACCGATGTGTTCAGGGCTTTCCAAGCGCACACCCACAGCCCCATTGCGCAGGGCGGCATCCGCCATGGCAGCGATCACATCGGGATCGCGCATCGGCGAACCCAGGGGTGCCTGCACCGAAACGATCAGCCCCTGATACAGGGATTCAGGGTTCGGAATCATGGTGTTCAGGACGCCTTGGGGAAAGCGTCATCCTCCCGACGGGGGAGCCAACGCCGCAGCGAACGGGGTGTGCTGATCGGTGGGGCCGGAACAGGAGCAGCCGGGAAGCTGCGTTGAAGCAGCGTTTCTTCAGCGGCAATCTCTTCCTTTTCGACGAACGTTTCTTGTTCAGCGACCACCTCGTTCTCCACTACCTCGTCCTCCAGCAGCACGTCGTCTTCGACAGCAATCTCCTCCGCTTCTTCAAGGACCATCTCGTCCTCAGCGACGGCCCCGTTCTGCAGAAATACGTCGTCTTCAGCAGCAATCTGCTCCTCAGCGAACGGCATCGGCGTGGGGCTGAACTCACGATTCACAGCAACAGGCTCCGGCAAGCTCAGGTCGAGCTCGGCTGCTCCGTCAAAGCCGTAGCGGTGAACCCACTGACTGATCAGACCCGCCAGCAAGGGCTCATTACCTGAGGTCCTGGCCTCCTGGATCTGAAGGGCCAGAGCGTTCTGTCGAGGTGACGGCTGCTGGAACGGATGAGAAAGCACGGATTCAGGAAAGTTTGCGGTTGAGCAGAGGGCGAATCGCAAGAAACAGCCCGATGGTGAGGAGCAGAAGGATCAGCAGGCAGCTGATGCCGGTGACATCTCCGTAGGGGGCCTCCAGCAGAACGGCCGAGAGGTCCAGAGGACCTTGGTAAGCCGCTCGAATGGGTTCTATCGCGAAGGTAAGGGGATTCAAGGCCGCAAGCCAGCCCAGCCAGGTCGGCATGAACGACAACGGGGCCAAGGCCGTGCTGGCAAACAACAACGGCAAATTGGCCACAAAAATCACGGCGATCAACTCGATGTGCCCTGGCAAAGCGAACGCCAGTCCGAGGCTGAGGGCCGTCACAGCAAAGACAAGGAGCAGCAGCGTCACCAGCACCAGGGCCAGGCCGCTGATGCCTGGCCATCCATAACCCAGCACGGCTGCCATGCCCATGATCGCCAGACTCTGCAGCAGGCTCAGCGCCGTGATGTAGATCACCGACGCCAGCACGATGGAACTGCGGCTCCGAAGCGGTGCCACAAGCAAACGATTGAGGAAACCGAATTCGCGGTCGAACATGACCGGCAAGCCGGCATTCAAAGCACCGCTGAAGGCCGTAAAGACAATCACTCCAGCACCAAGAAAACGGCCGTAGCTCATGCCTCCTGGCAACAGCCCCTCAGGGGCGTTGGCGAAGAGCGCACCGAACAGAATCAACCAGATCAGGGGCTGCAGAACCCCGGCAATCAAGGTTGAAGGGCGACGCATCAACTGAAGGAAGAGGCGCCGAGTGAGGGCCCACGTTTCCTGACTGAGCTCTGCGAGGGCTCCGGATTGCTGCTGCTGGAGAGCAACAGATGCTGTTGGGGAAGTCATCGTTGGAGCTCAACGCATGGATTGACGCTTTTCCTGTTTGACGTCGCGCTGGCCTGCGATGGCCAGTTCAGCGTCCATCAGGGTGCGTCCTGTGGCCTGAAGGTAGACATCATCCAGGCTGGGACGGCTTTGGGCCAGGGCAAACACAGGCAGACCTGCAGCCTCGAGGGTCTGACGCAGCTGATCAATCACGGCACCACCCTCAATCACCAGGTTCAGGGAAAATCCCTGGGATCGGTTCACCACCACCTGTCGCACCCCATCCAGGGGTTCAAGAAGGGTACGCACCTGGGTCGCCTCATCGGCATTGCTGAACTCTCGGACCCGCAGGGTGACGCGATCACCCCCAAGCCGTTGTTTGAGCTGGTCAGGGCTGCCTTCGGCAATCACACGACCGGCGTCGATAATCGCCATCTGATCCGCCAGAGCCTCCACTTCTTCGAGGTAGTGACTGCTCAGAAGAACAGTCGTGCCCCCCTCAACCAACTGACGCAGCAGTTGCCAGATGGCACTGCGACTCTCGATATCCAGTCCCACGGTGGGTTCATCGAGCACAAGCAACCGGGGTCGGTGCAGCAGACCAGCCGCCAAATCCAGCCGCCGGCGCATGCCACCGGAATAGGTACCGCAGCGGCGGTCAATCCAGTCGCCCATCGCGAGGCGATCAATCAAATCAGCGATGCGACTTTCGCGATCGTTCCGCCGCAAGTGATAGAGATCCCCTTGCAATTGCAAAAGTTCCCGGCCACTGAGAATTTTGTCGATGGCCACCTCCTGGGCCACATAGCCCATGAGCTGACGAACCTCTCGTGGTTGCGCCAGACCATCGACACCACCCACAACCACTGAGCCGCTGTCGGGGGCGAGCAGGGTGGCCAGGATGCGCATGGCCGTTGTTTTACCGGCACCGTTCGGGCCAAGCAGCCCGTAAAGGCACCCTTCAGGAACGGTGAGATCAAGCTCACGCAGAGCCGATACCGTGCCGTAGGCCTTGGAGATCTTCCGCAGTTCAATCAACGCCATCAGGCACCGTCAGGGACTTGCTCGGCCAATTCAGGGAATCTAGAGAGTGCTCATTGCACTCCCGTTAGCAGGGAGAGGAGCTGCATCACCTGTTGAGCAAAGCCTGAAGCCAGATCCGTCCGGCTGAGAATGAGCAGCAGGCAGAGACCAAACAGATACAGAATTGACCAACGGAACAGAGCCTTGGCATTGACAAGGCTGTCGGGATCCAAGGAAAGCCGATCAACGAGCTGCAGCAATCGACCGTTGTAAGGAAGCAGCATCACGCCATAGAAGACGCCGCCTGAAGGCAGAGCAAACACGCCCAAACCGCTAAGCAGGACGGTGATCCAGCCATAGGTCTTGATCGCCCGGGCCGTCACCACAGGTCCCTTCACCACGGGGAGCATCGGGATCCCGACAGCGCGATAGTCCTCACGCAACAGCAGGGCCAAGGCCCAGAAGTGAGCTGGCGTCCAGACCATCACCAGAGCGAACAGCCACCAGCCCCCGAGGCCCACATGGCCCGTGGCGGCGGCTGCTCCCACGAGGGGCGGAATGGCCCCGGCGACCCCACCGATGACGATGTTCTGGGACGTCCGCGGCTTGAGCAAAGCTGTGTAGAGCAGCACGTAACTGCACAGACCGAGCAGGGACAACCCGGCAGCGAGACAGTTCACACCGCTCACCAGAAGCATCGCCGCCGCCAGGGTGCAGGCGATGGCGCCGATGAATGCACTGGTGGGCGACAGCCGACCGGAGGGGAGTGCGCGACCGCTGGTGCGGGCCATCCGACCATCGAGATCCTGCTCCCACAAGCAGTTCAAAACCCCTGCAGCTGCGGAGGCAAGCGCCCCTCCCCCCAGGGTGCAGACGAGCCGCGGAGATGAGAGAGGCCAGCCCTCACTGAGAGCCATTCCACCCAGGGTGGTGGCCAGCAGCAGAGGAATAAGGCGGGGTTTGGCGACTTCCAGCCAGGCCGGAAGTTTCACCCGCTTGCGGGAGGGAACCACCTCCTCACGGGTCGGACGAACGGTTGCAGTGATTTCAGCCATGACAGGCCTCCAAGGAGGTGTCGTCGAGGACGACGGAACGGGACGATGAGGGGAGGTCCGGAGAGCGGACCAGAAGCGCCGCCAACAGAGCGATCAGCAGGGCAGCCACCAGCTGATGCGCGACGGTCACTGCGGGTTGCGACAAACCAAGACGAAGGGTGAGAACGCCAAGAGCCACCTGAACCAGCACCAAGAGCACGGCCCCAGCCAGCCAGGGCCACTGCTGGCGAGCCCAACCACCCGCGAGAACTGCTGCCCCGGCGAAGGCGAGCACAAGAACGGCCACCGGCATCGCCGTCACGCGATGGGAGAGAACCAGCTGGCAGGCCTCTCCTCCAGCAAGGCAACGCTGCCCTGCCCAAGCGGTGGCCATACGACCACCAAGCAGGCACTGCACAAAGATCGACAACAGGCCAAGCGATGCCCCGATGCGCCACCAGAGCGGAGCGACGACAGCAGCGGGGTGAAGCAAGCGTTGGGTCAGCCCACTAAGGAGCGCCACAAGGGTGAGAGCGAGTGCCAGATGAGCTGTCACCACACCGGAGGGGAGCAGCCGGGTCACCGTCAGCGCACCCAAAGCTCCCTGCATCGCCACCAGAACCATCAGGCCAGCGGCCAGCCAGGGCAGCCATCGCGGTAGTTGATGCCGCTGGAGCGTCGTCGCCACAGCCATCACCACCAGGGCGATGCCGATGACGAAAGCATCGAGGCGATGAAACCACTCCAGGAAAACCTGAACATTCATCTGGCGACCCGGCAAAAATGAGCCAAAGCACAGGGGCCAGTCCGGACAGGCCAAACCGGCCTCCATCACCCGAGTCGCTCCACCGATCACCACCAAAGCGATCACCGCAACCACTAGGTGAGCCGATAACAACCCGAGACGTCGACGCAATGTCGACATTGAGGAAAGCATCATCGAACAAGCTCCATCCGATGCATCCAAAAGGGATTGCTTGGACCGTAGCGATGCAGAAGATGACGTCATGCTGTGTGGACGTCTGCAACACAAATGAGGAAAAATCATCCCCTTTTCCTGACACAAATAAGGCCTTAACAATCACTTCATGGAGAACCGCAGCCAGGCCCATACGCTGTTGAAAACCAGGGATTGATCAGGTGCAGATCCCATCCGCCATCCTCACGTTGGTGATCGGTATGGTCCTTGCTCTGGGCGGCCTTTGGATCGGCCAGAACATCAACCTCCTCCCCATCGATGCGAGCGCCAACGCGCCGATTTACGACGAGCTTTTTAAGGTTCTATTCACGATTGGCAGCATTCTGTTTGTCGGAATCGTTGGCCTTCTCGTCTTCAGCTTGATTCGATTTAGGCGACGCAGCGGCCAGCTCGGCGACGGCCTGGCCATCGAGGGAAATCTGCCACTCGAAATTTTCTGGACAGCAGTTCCTGCTGTTGTGGTGCTGTTTGTTGGTCTTTACAGCTACGACATTTACGACCGCATGGGTGGCATGGTGCCTCTGGCCCATGACCACATGGGCGGAGCGCACGAGGAGCAGATCTGGGGAGGAATCAGTTCAGGCTCAATTCAATCAGCAGCGGCAACAAATGTCTTGCCCGTTGAAGTAACAGCCATGCAATTCGCCTTCCTCTTTCATTACCCAGAGGGAGACATCACATCAGGTGAACTTCATGTTCCAGCCGACCGACCAATCACCCTGCGGATGGAAGCAAAAGATGTGATTCACGCCTTCTGGGTTCCTGAATTTCGCCTGAAGCAGGACATCATTCCAGGCCAACCAACCCAGCTGAGTTTCACGCCCACCCGCACCGGCCGTTATCCAATTGTTTGCGCCGAACTCTGTGGCCCCTACCACGGTGGAATGCGCTCCACCGTTGTGGTGGAAAGTCCGGAGGACTGGGACAGCTGGTACAGGGACAACGCCAAAGCCGCACCTGAAGACGAAACGCTCACCATCTCGAACGCCTGACATGACCATCAGCTTGCCCCCGGAAACATCCAGCCCTCCACGGCTTCAACCCAGCGGTTGGTTGCGGTATTTCAGCTTCAGCGTTGATCACAAGGTGATCGGGCTGCAATATCTCGTCTGCGGCTTTGTTTTTTATCTGATTGGCGGTGCCCTAGCCGGTGCCATTCGCACGGAACTCACCAGTCCCGTGTCCGACTTCATGGCACGAGATGTCTACAACCAGGTGCTGACCCTCCACGGCACGGTGATGATCTTTCTCTGGATCGTCCCCGTGGTGAACGGTGCTTTTGGGAACTATTTGATTCCCTTTTATGTGGGTGCTCGGGATATGGCCTTCCCACGCCTCAATGCTGTTGCGTTCTGGCTGATTCCTCCAGCAGGTTTGATGCTGATCACCAGCTATTTCCTCACGGGTGCTGCTCAATCGGGCTGGACGGCCTATCCACCCCTCAGTATCACCACGCCAGCAACTGGCCAAATCATCTGGATCCTGAGCGTGCTGCTCCTGGGCGGAAGTTCGATTTTTGGAGGCATCAACTTCATCGCCACCATTCTCAAGCTGCGACGCCCCGGCTTGAAATTAATGCAGCTTCCCATGTATTGCTGGGCGATGCTGGGCACCAGCATTCTTGTGGTTCTCTCAACGCCGGTTCTGGCGGGAACGTTGGTGTTGCTGAGTTTCGACATCGTTGCCCATACAGGCTTCTTCAATCCCACCCTGGGAGGCAATGTGGTGGTTTACCAGCATCTGTTCTGGTTTTATTCGCACCCAGCCGTTTACATCATGGTCTTGCCGGCCTTTGGCTTGGTGAGCGAAATCCTGCCGGTTCATGCGCGCAAGCCTCTATTCGGCTACGTGACGATGGTGTATTCGATCATGGCCATCGTTGTGTTGGGCCTGATTGTGTGGGCGCACCACATGTTCACCAGCGGCACACCTCCCTGGATGCGTCTGTTCTTCACCATTGCAACCGCATTCATCGCCGTTCCCACCGGAATCAAGTTCTTCAACTGGTTGGCAACACTCTGGGGCGGACGCATCAGCCTCAACAGCGCCATGCTGTTTTCATGCGGCTTCATTGTGAACTTCGTGCTTGGAGGCATCACAGGGGTCGCCCTGGCACAGGTGCCATTCGACATTCATGTGCACGACACCTACTTCGTTGTCGCCCACTTCCACTACATCGTCTTCGGTGGATCGGTGTTCGTGATTTTCGCCTCGGTCTACCACTGGTATCCCAAGTTCACCGGCCGAATGCTCAACGAAGATCTCGGCCGCCTTCACTGTGCCCTCACCTTCATCGGCTTCAACCTGTGCTTCGGCCCTCAGCACTGGCTCGGCCTCAATGGAATGCCGCGACGCGTCGCTGAATACGACCCTCAATTCACCCTGATCAATCAGATCAGCTCCGTCGGAGCCCTGCTGATGGCCATCAGCACCCTGCCCTTCCTATGGAATGTGATCCACAGCGCCCTCAGCGGCCCAGTCGCAGGGGACAACCCCTGGAGAGCGCTCACGCCCGAATGGCTAACCAGTTCTCCGCCACCGGTCGAGAATTGGATTGGCGAGGCCCCTCTCGTGGAAGAGCCCTACGGCTACGGCGTCCCGCCTGACGAGCTGGACCTGAGCGCAGCCAGCGGTCGTGATCTCTGGAGCAGCGGCAAATGACTACCACAGCGCCCATTAAGGATCAGGACCACAGCCAGGGGGAGCATGCCGAGCATCCCGATCACCGCATGTTTGGCCTGGCCACGTTTCTTGTGGCGGACGCCATGACCTTCGCCGGCTTTTTTGCGGCCTACCTCACCTTTAAAGCGGTGAACCCCCTACCGGATGGGGCCATCTATGAACTTGAGCTGCCCCTGCCCATCCTCAACACCATTCTGCTCCTGGTGAGCAGTGCCACTTTCCACCGAGCCGGCCAGGCGATCCGACAGGACGACCACGGCCGCTGTCGACGTTGGCTGCTGATCACCGCAGGCCTCGGCCTGGCCTTTCTGGTGAGCCAGATGGTGGAGTACTTCACCCTTCCCTTTGGCCTCACCGACAACCTCTACGCCAGTACCTTCTTCGCCGCCACGGGATTTCATGGTCTCCATGTGACCCTCGGGGCACTGATGACCCTGATCGTCTGGTGGCAGGCGAGGCAGCCGCAGGGCCGTGTGACTGCAGCCGACCACTTCCCCCTGGAAGCAGCTGAGTTGTACTGGCACTTTGTTGATGGGATCTGGGTGATTCTCTTCGTGATCCTTTATCTGCTCTGATCCCTTGCCTTGATTGGCGAGCATGGTCAGAATTCAGTTGAATTAGATCCTGAAATGCTGGTCGGCAAGGAACTGCTGGACAAGGCCAGATCGCTCAGCAATCGGCCTGAAGATGACATCGCTCGCGGCTGCGGCTACGTCGGCCCAAGCGGACGTCTGCTCAAAAAGAGTTTTTATCGAGCCCTGGTGGAGGCCAAAGCGGCGGCCCAGGGATGGCAATTGCCGAAAAGCAGCAGCAGTTCCTCAGGCGGCAGCCGTGGTCGCCAGGCCGAATTCCGAACCCGAGTGCATGGCAACGGCAACCTGCTGATCGGCCACGCCTACACCCGTCGGCTCGGCCTGGAACCCGGCCAGGAGTTCAAGATCGAGCTCCAGCGGGACTCCGGAATGATTGTTCTTCAGCAGATGGATCAAGACCAGCCGTGAGCAGCCAGCCAGTTGGCTGACAGATCCTCATCCTTGTTTCGGCCATCGGCGTTTCCTTTATCGGCAGCGGTGGCATGCAGCAGCCGCTCGGCATAACGGGCCAGTTGATCGGCCTCCAGGTTCACGGTGTCCCCAACAGCCAGGTGCCTCAGGGTCGTTGCCTCCCAGGTGTGGGGGATGACAGCGAGAGTGAATGTCGTTCCATCTGCTGAACATTCAGCCACCGTGAGGCTGATCCCATCCACCGCGATGCTGGCCTTCTCACAGACATAACGGCCGAATCGGGGTTCCGACCAGCGGATCGACAGGGCCCAGGAGTGAGGGAGAGTCTCCAAGTGGGTGACTTCACCGATGGCATCCACATGACCGCTCACCAGATGACCACCAAGGCGGTCGCTCAGCCGAAGCGCCGGCTCGAGGTTCACGGCTCCACCACGATCCGCCTTGCGTCCCAACGTGGTGCGGCGAAGGGTTTCTTCACTCACATCGGCGCGGAAGCCATCTCCCATCAGCTCTGCCGCCGTGAGGCAAACGCCATCCACAGCCACGCTGTCGCCAAGCGCCAATGGGGCAAAAGGAGCGCAGCCCCAAACCACCACCGCCCCTGCACGACGCTCGATCCTTCCCTCTGACTGCACTAGCCCCGTGAACATCGCTCGCAGCGGCTCTCTGGCCATAATCGGATAGAGCTGCGCCGCCGACATGGTCGAAATGAGCGTCGCCGGAATTGCCCTCGATGCCGCCAGCCGCACACCCATGGTGCTGCTGCGGGATCCAAGCGGTCGACGTCAAGTTCCGATCTGGATCGACCAAGCACAAGCCCACAACATCATGGCGGGGCTGCAGGGAGGTGCACCACCACGCCCCCTGAGCCATGACCTGATGGCAGCACTCTTGGTGGCTGGGGGCCTCGAGCTGGAGCGCGTAATTGTTCATGCGATCGAAGACAACACCTTTCATGCGGTCTTGAAGCTGCGACCAGACCTGGACGAAGCGGAGTTGGCCGAAGACGAAGTGCTGGAGCTGATTGAAGTGGATGCCCGACCCAGCGACGCCATTGCGCTGGCGATCCGAACCGGGAGCAGCATCTGGATGCTGGAGGAGGTGGTAGCGGAAGCCTCGATTCCTGTGGATGCGGAGGCCGATGCTGAAGATCAAAGTGCCTTCAGCCGTTTCGTCGACGACCTCAGCCCTGCCGCCTTGGTGCGCCATCTGCGCAACCAAGACAGCGAAGCACCCTCGGAGGAGTGAAAACCCGCGCCTTCGGCAGCGGCCGCCCCGTCAGCCTGTTCAGCCTGGGCACGATGCGTGCCCTGAACTCAGCGGCCCAGATGGCCGAAGTGCTTGACGCGGCAGCTGCAGCTGGAATCAATCACCTGGAAACCGCCCCGGCCTACGGACCTGCGGAACGTTTTCTGGGAGAGGCCCTTCGCCAGAACAGCCGGACAAGATCAGGCCACTGGGTGATCACCAGCAAACTGCTGCCGGGGCTGAGTTTCGAAGAGGGACAACGCCACCTTGATCAGATTCTGGAGCGGCTGGGCTGTCCACAGCTCGACAACCTCGCCATCCATGGCATCAACCGGGAGGAACATCTGGACTGGGCCCTGGTGGGCGATGGGTCCAGGCTTATGGATTGGGCCCTCAGCAGCGGCCGCGTCAGCCAGGTGGGCTTCAGCAGCCATGGCAGCAACCCGCTGATCGATCGGGCGCTGCGCAGCCAGCGCTTCAGTTTCTGCAGCCTGCACCTGCATTGGCTGGATCCCCAGCGCCTGCCCTTGGCCCGTTGGGCCCTTGAGCAAGGCCTCGGTGTGATGGCAATCTCCCCTGCAGACAAAGGCGGTCGCCTACAGGCCCCCAGCCCAACACTGGTGGAGGACTGCACCCCCTTTGCTCCCCTTCAGCTGGCCTACCGGTTCCTGCTGGCACAGGGCATCAGCACCCTGACCGTTGGTGCCGCAGCTGCAGGCGATCTTCAACTCGCCGCAACACTGGCTCAAGAGGATGGCCCCCTCAGCCAGGCAGAGCAACAGGCCCTGATCACGGCAGAAAGGCGGCAGCAGGAACGCCTCGGCCAGGATCATTGCAAGCAGTGTCAGGCCTGCATTCCCTGTCCGAACGAGGTCCCGATTCCCGAACTCTTACGGCTGCGCAATCTGGCCATAGGCCATGGGCTCACCGCATTCGCGCAGGAGCGCTACAACCTGATCGGCCGTGCCGGCCACTGGTGGGAAGAGAACGATGCTTCGGACTGTGAACGCTGTGGGGAGTGCCTTCCCCGTTGCCCGCATCACTTGCCCATCCCTGATCTGCTGGCAGACACCCACCAAAGCCTGGAGGCTTCACCGCGACGGCGGCTCTGGAGCTGAATCTCGCCAGAGCTCTTCCAAGGCACTCCGGTCGTGGGGCAACAGCGGTGGCAGCGACCAGCAGCGTGACCAGGTGTCTGCAGACGGAAAGAGCAGAGGCCGCAGACGCGCCGAAAGGGCGTTTTGATCCGCCATCGCCCCTGACGATGCAATCGGCGCCCGCCATCCCTGCTGCACCAATCGGCGACGCAGGGGATCCCCCCATCCCTGCTCGACCCAGCTCTGGGGCACCGGTTCACGACTGGCCTCCGGTCGGAGCAGAACAGTCCAGTGCAAGGGAGCACCGGAGGCAGGCAGCACCGCCCGAAGACGGGGATCCCTCCCCAGCAGAGCGATGCAACGGTTGAGCGGAAGAACCACCAGCTTGGCCTCACCCTTGAGCAGCCAGTTGATGGCTTGCCGGTCGTCGTAGGTGAGCACCTGGCGACGCAGCGCACTCAAAGCTTGGCCTCCGCCCAGATGGTCCGCCAGGCTCATCACCAGGCGGGGGCTGGCGGGCAGCACCACACGTCCTGCCATGGAGGAATCCAGCAACAGGGACCACCCCTTCTGGGTCATGGCTGGGTCATCCCGCAGCAGCATCACCCAGGGGCTGACGGACAGCGGCAACACCCGATCCTGCAGGGCACCGAGGTCAGCCAGAAGAGCCTTGGCCTGACCATCCAACTGGCTGAAGAGCGGTTCAGAGGCGATGGGCTGGAGTTTGTCCGCTGGATGGGCATCAAGCCACCCATCAGCCATCACCAACAAATCGGCACGCGCCTGATCCGCCGGCGTCCAGTCCTGCTGGGCTGGGGCCAGCGTCAGGCGCCAGGGCTTGGGCAAGGCATCAGCCCACAGTTTCGGCAAAACCCCAGCCGGAGCCATCATTGTTGGTGCGGCTGTCGCAGGACGACAGCCCGCCAACAGCACGGTGCCGGTCGCCCCGATCATCTGGAGCACATGGCGCCGGCTCAAGGGACCCAACCGCTCACTCCAGACGTTCATGGGCTTGACGTTACGGGGCGGCTGAGCAGCTGCTCCAAGGCATGCTCACAATCCAGCACCAGGTCGTCACAGGACCAACCGCGCAGCTGTGCGAGCAGCAAGAGGGCTCCGGCCCCCACCCCTTCTTTCACATAGCCCCGTTCATAGTCCCTTAAGGGTTGATGGGTACTGCTGTGAAAACGCACGCCACAGGCCAAGACGGACAGTGCGGCAGCCAGGTGGCTCGCGGTGGCATCCACCAACCCGCCAAAGGGTGACTGCCCCGCAGCGGCCGCACCCTCATCAGCAAGCCAGCCGGTGGTGCCGATCAGCACCTGGGCCGCCAGGTGTTCCCGCTGACGGGCGGGCAAAGCATGCATCGCCAAGGCCAGAACAGCCAGCATCTGGCAACCGCCCCCCAGCAACAGCGGTTGTCCCGCCGAGACCGCACCCACCAACACCCCTGCGGTGAAGGCCTGAAAAGGGTCACCAACAGCAGCCAGGATCTGCTCGGCCGAAGGATGTGCGCCAAGAGACGCCCGCTGCAGCCCTCGGGTAACGAGCTCTTGCTTGAGCTGCTGCGGCGGATGAAGAGCACTACCGCTGATCAGATGGGCAACCTCCACGCCGAGGGCCGTCAACACCGCTTGAGCGGTTGTGGTGCCTCCTGGAACACACTCCGCCACCACCAGGGGGCGTTGTAACCGCCGCCCCAGCAGCTCTCCCTGTCGCCACAAATACTGCACCCGCAGCAATGGCATCGCCGTACCAGTGGATAGACAAGCCGAGGGGCCTTGATCCAGGGGCTCAATGTCCAGGTGGGGAAAATCGGGTTTCTGGACCAAGCCAAGAGCCGCCACCTGCGGCGTCAACTTCAAGCGTCGCGCCGCGACATAACTGAGCAGGGCGGGGGAGACCCCAGCGGGCAGTGGCGGTAGGGGCCAACGGCGCTGTCCAGCCGGACCACAGATCAGGAGCTCCGCATCAGCCAGGGCGGTGTAGCGCCGCGAAGCCACGGTGGAGCCAGCGGCAGAGATCCCCTCATGCTCCGCCGTTCGTGTTGCCGCCAGAACGAGCAACAGATCCAGCGGTTGATCGTTGGAGGTCCAGGGACGGAGTGCCGCTGCATCCAGAGCGCTTGCACCGAGACGTCCCAGCTGCTGACAGCCCTCAGGCAACACCGAGGTTTCAGAGGGGATCGAGGGCAATGAGTCCATGAAGCAGCCTCGGGGGCTCCGGAATCGGTGATTTCAGGCGGGGAAAGATCCAGTACGCCAGAGCATGAAGGGACAGGACGTAGATGACCTCCTGAACCACCACCAACAGCAGCGCCATCAACTGCACCTGGGTGAGATCCGGTGTGATCGGCAGATGCAGCGCCGCGATCAAGCGGTCGAGCAGAGCGGAGCCAGCCCGGGTGATCACCACCCAGAGGTTTTCTCCCACCAGCAACGAGAGCACGAGAACTCGGACCAAAAAACCTGCTGTTCCAAGAACGATGCCCCCCGACCAGCTCAGCCACCAGCTGACCCCCCGGCACCAGCTCCAACCCAGCCACAGCGACAAAAGCCCATAGGGAAACAGCAGCAGCGGCCCACGCAAAGGCCCCATCAAGGCCGTGAGCAGAAGCACGGAAAGCAACAGCCCCTCGGCACCAGAACGACTGCCGCGCCGTAACTGCAGCAGGATCAGGGGCAGGGGAAGGGCCAGACGGAACAGCGCACCACCCACCGGTAAGTAGTAGAGGGCTAACCAGATCAGCCCCGTCGCGGCCGCGAGATACGCCCCCTCAACAAGCCTCAGAGCCTGCTGGCGGCTCAACCGGGGAGTCGCCTCGGTCATGGTTCAACCCGCTCAATCCGTTCCACAGCGAAGCCAACACCCGCCTCGCGCAGGGCGCGGGTAACGGCTTCAGCAGGAGCGGCAGGGTCGGCTCCGGCCAAACGGATGGTGATCCGGTATGGCGCCTGGGGCAGACGTTGGGATGCCACCGTCCGCGGTTTTGGCTGCGGCACAAGCTCAGGGACATTCTCTGCCTCAGGCCGGGAAACAGCCTCGGGCTCCGATGCGGAGGGAGGCTCAGCAGTGGAACTTGCAACCGTTGGACTGGTTTTCACAGCCGGGACGGGCGCAGTTAGCTGAACCGGTCTGTCTTCAGGCACCGCAAAGGATCGCTCCAACTGCTCGGCGACCGGTGTACCGGCACAGGCCTGCAGGAGCCCCACAGGCAGCAGCCAAAGCAGACGGGCCATCAATTGTCAGCCGGCTTGATCACCCGCACCGCACTGGCCCTTAGCCGACCGGTCTTGGTGGTGGCGGGGGGTTTCTTGGCGGCAGGTTTTTTGGCAGCTGGCTTCTTCGCCGCCGGTTTTTTCGCGGCAGTTTTACGACCGCCCTTTTTCGATGCTGCCTTGGCGGCAAGCAGTTCCACCGCCTCCTCAAGGGTCACATCGTCAGCGCCTTTACCTTCCGGCAGCGAGGCATTCACCTTGCCCTGTTTGACGTAAAGGCCGTAGGGGCCGTCATAGACCTGAATCGTTTCATCACTGCCCTCCGGCTTACCGAGGTCCTTGAGGGCGGTGCGTCCACCCCGCCCCCGTTTGGGCATGGACAGCAGCTCGAGGGCACGGCTCAGCCCCACCGCCAGAACATCGTCGTCCCCCTTGAGGGATCGGTAATCCTTCTCGCCTTTGCCTTTGTCCCAGACGACATAGGCGCCAAATCGGCCCAGCCCCGCCTGAATGCGCCCACCATCGGGATGTTCACCGAGAAGACGCGGCAAGCGGAGCAGTCCGAGGGCATCCTCCAAGGTGAGATCTTCAGGCTTCTGCCCCTTGGGCAGCGACGCGCGCTTGGGCTTGGGATTCTCATCACTCACCTGGCCCCGCTGCACGTACGGGCCGTACTGACCGAAGAGCAGGTAGACCAAATCACCCGTTTCGGGATCCTCACCGATGGCTTCAGGGCCGTCGGCCTTCTGTTTGAGGATCAGTTCGGCCTGCTCTTCATCCAGATCAGCCGGAGTGATCTCCCGGGGCAAGGTGGCCTTGATCAGCTCTTCCTCACCGTCGTCGCTAACACGTTTGGCCTCCAGGTAGGCGCCAAAACGGCCGATACGAACCACGGAAGACAAGCCCTCCAGATCGATGGTGCGGGATGCACCTGGGTCAATGTCCCCTTCCCGCTGCTGCACCTGGGTTTCCAGGCCCTCTTCTCCTTTGTAGAAACCCTCCAGGTAAGGCAACCACTGCACCTTGCCGTGAGAGATCTCATCGAGGGTGTTCTCCATCCGGGCGGTGAAGCTGGTGTCCACCAGTTCAGGGAAATGCTCCTCGAGCAGCGCCGTCACGGCAAAGGCGGTGAAGCTGGGGGTAAGAGCATTGCCGAGCAGCGTCGCGTAGCCGCGATCAACAATCGTTCCAATGATCGAGGCGTAGGTCGACGGCCGGCCGATGCCCTCTTTTTCCAGCATCTTCACGAGCGATGCCTCGCTGAACCGTGCCGGCGGCTGGGTCTGATGCCCGAGAGGTTCGACAGTCTTCGGCTCTGGTGAATCGCCAACGCTCAATGCCGGCAACAACACTTCCTGCCCCTCAATGGCAGCATCGGGATCATCGCTGCCCTCCACGTAGGCGCGGAAGAAACCGGGGAAGTCGATGCGCTTGCCGCTGGCCCGGAAACTGGCCTCGCCTGAGCTGAGATCAACCGACAGCATGGTGAGCCTGGCCTCGGCCATCTGGCTGGCCACGGTGCGCTTCCAGATCAGCTCATAGACCGCCAGATCTCGCCCATCAAGACCGGTCTCACCGGGGGTTCGGAAGCTTTCGCCCGACGGACGAATCGCTTCATGAGCCTCCTGGGCATTGCGGGCTTTGGTGCTGAACTGCCGCGGCCCCTTGCTCAAATACTCCTTGCCGTAGAGGCTCTCCACGCAGCTGCGTGATGCATTGATCGCCTGATCCGACAAGTGAACCGAGTCGGTCCGCATATAGGTGATGAAACCGCGTTCGTAGAGCCCCTGGGCACAGCGCATGGTTTCCCGGGCTGAGAGGCGCAACTTGCGATTCGCCTCCTGTTGGAGGGTGCTGGTGGTGAAGGGAGGCACCGGCTTGCGCACGGTGGGCTTTTCCTCCACCGCGTCCACCGTCCAGGCGGTGGATCGCACGGCTTCAGCCAACGCCTTGGCCTCGATCTCGCTGAGCAGCCGCACGGCACTGCCCGCTTTCAGCCCGCCGGTGCTCTCGTCGAAGTCGTTGCCGGTGGCGATCCGCTGGCCACCCACATGGGTGAGCTTGGCCTCAAAGGCGCTGCCCGACTGCTCAAGTTGGGCCTTGAGGTCCCAGTAACTGCCGCTGCGGAAGGCACGCCGGGCCCGTTCCCGCTGGACCAGGAGCCGAACCGCAACGGACTGCACCCGCCCTGCGGAGAGTCCCCAGGCCACCTTTTTCCAGAGGAGAGGGGACAGGGTGTATCCCACAAGGCGATCCAAAATGCGCCGGGTTTCCTGGGCATGGACCAGCTCCATGTCCAGGTCGCGGGTTTGGTCAAGGGCCTTGCCGATGGCTTCCTTGGTGATCTCGTGAAACACCATCCGCTTCACCGGCACCTTCGGCGCCAGCAACTGGAGCAAGTGCCAACTGATGCTCTCGCCTTCCCGGTCTTCGTCCGTCGCCAGCAGCAACTGATCAGCCCCCTTGAGGGCGTCCTTGAGTTCGCGAACCGTCTTCTTCTTGTCTTTCGGAACCACGTAAAGCGGCTCGAAATCCGAGTCGGTGTTCACACCGAGATTGGCCCATTTCTGCCCCTTGGCCGATGCCGGAATCTCGCTGGCGTTGTTGGGAAGGTCGCGGACATGCCCCATGGAGGCTTCAACTTTGAATCCCTTGGGCAGAAAGCCACGGATGGTCTTGGCCTTCGTGGGGCTTTCAACGATGACGAGGGTGTGCGCCACTAGCGGCAGGTGAACCGTTCCCCTTCTTTATCGCACCGAGCAGCGCTCTGCATGATCGTCGGCGCGTCAAGCGCCGCTACAGTCGCCGCAGCGCAACGGTTCCAGGCTGTCATGCCCGACATGGGTGCTTCCCTTCTCGCCACCCAGGCCATGGCTGCCCCTGGTGAGCTGCTGAATCTCTCTCTCAATGCTTCCGCAGTGCTGCCCGAAGCAGCAGTGCTGCTGGCGATGATCGCCACCCTCTTGGTGGACCTGGCGGGCGAAAAGGTCGCCACACGCTGGGTGCCCCCGATTTGCTACATCGGCCTAGGGACCTCCCTGGTTCTGCTGGCCCTGCAGTGGAATGCACCCCTAGAGCCATCCTTCCTCGGGTCCTTTCTCGCCGACAACCTGGCGGTGGCCTTCAGGGCTGTGATTGCCCTGTCCACGCTTCTTTCGCTACTGATCAGCTGGCGTTATGCCGAGAAGAGCGGCACTCCTGTTGGCGAGTACGCCGCCATCCTTCTCGCCGCCACCCTCGGCGCCATGCTTCTTTGCGGGGCAACGGATCTGGTGAGTGTGTTCATTTCGCTGGAAACGCTCTCTGTCGCCAGCTATCTGCTGTCGGGCTACATGAAGCGGGATGCCCGCAGTTCGGAAGCAGCACTCAAATACCTGCTTGTGGGATCGGCAGCTGCTGCTGTTTTCCTCTACGGCTCCTCCCTTCTCTACGGCCTGAGCGGCAGCACCAGCCTCGACACCATCGGCCTGGCCCTGCAGACCAGCACCACACCTCTGGCCGCTTTGGCCCTGGTGTTCGTCTTGGCCACCGTTGCATTCAAGATCGCAGCCGTTCCCTTCCACCAGTGGACGCCTGACGTTTACGAAGGCTCACCAACCCCTGTGGTGGCGTTCCTCTCCGTGGGTTCCAAAGCAGCCGGTTTTGCACTAGCCCTTCGCATCCTGGTGGGCTGCTTCGGTGCCTTCGACGATCAATGGAAATTGCTATTCACCGTTCTGGCGGTGTTGAGCATGACCTTGGGCAACGTTGTTGCCCTCGCACAGACCTCGATGAAGCGAATGCTGGCCTACAGCTCGATTGGCCAGGCCGGCTTCGTGATGATCGGCATGGTCTGCGGCACAGAGGACGGTTTTGCGGCCATGGTTTTGTATATGGCGGCCTACCTGTTTATGAACTTGGGGGCCTTCGCCTGCATCATCCTCTTCTCGATCCGCACAGGAAGTGATCGAATCTCCGATTACGCCGGGCTTTACCAGAAGGATCCCCTAATCACCCTCGGCCTCAGTCTTTGCCTGCTTTCCCTGGGGGGAATTCCTCCAATGCTGGGTTTCTTCGGAAAGATCTATCTGTTCTTTGCCGGTTGGGCCAACCACCAGTACCTGCTGGTGGTGGTTGGCTTGGTCACCTCTGTGATCTCGATCTACTACTACATCTCAGTCATCAAGATGATGGTGGTGAAGGAGCCCCAAGAGGCCTCCGATGTGGTCAAGGCCTATCCCGACGTGAACTGGTCGTTGATGGGGATGCAGCCGCTGCGGGTTGCCCTAATTGGATGTGTGGCCATCACCGCCGTTGGCGGAATCCTCTCCAATCCACTGTTCCAGTGGGCCAACACAGCGGTTGCAGGAACTCCATTGCTTCAGCAGGCCATCGCCCTCTCCAGCCTGAAGGGCCTTGGCTGAGCCTGCGCGACCGCCAGTTGCTGAGCTCCGGGGTATCAGCAAGATCTACGGATCCGGTGATCTCGAAGTCAAAGCCCTTGATCAACTGAATCTCACCGTCCAGGAGGGGGATTACCTGGCGGTGATGGGCGCCAGCGGCTCCGGCAAGAGCACGGCAATGAACATCCTTGGCTGCCTCGACCGGCCCACCAGAGGGACCTACCGGCTCAATGGCATGGCTGTTGAACAGTTGGAGGACGATGCGTTAGCCGACGTTCGCAACCGCTCGCTGGGGTTTGTCTTTCAGCAGTTCCATCTGCTCGGCCACGCCAGCGCCATGGAGAATGTGATGCTCCCGATGATTTATGCGGGGGTTCCCAGGGACGAACGGGTCGAGCGTGCCCAATCGGCACTGCGCCGTGTTGGCCTAGCGCAGCGTCTGGAGAACAAGCCCAATCAGCTCTCCGGAGGGCAGCAACAACGGGTGGCCATTGCCCGAGCCATCATCAATCGCCCCAGTCTGTTGCTGGCGGACGAACCCACAGGGGCCCTGGATTCCAGCACCACCGCCGAGGTACTGGAACTGTTTGATGAACTCCACCAGCAGGGCATCACCCTGGTGATGGTGACCCATGAGGACGATGTGGCGGCCCGAGCACAGCGCATTGCTCGGTTCCAGGATGGTCGGGCACTCACAGGATGTCCACAATGAGTGCAGTGCCCCTGCGCTCATGGTGAAGCCCCCCAAGGCTCTGCATATTGCAGTCGTGGAGGATGACCCACGCATTCAGCAGCTGATCAGCGCTGAAATCACCGATGAGGGGCACGCCTGCATCTGCTTCGGTTCCGCAGAAGACTTTCTCGTCGAAGCAAGCTCCGAGCGCTTTGATCTGCTGCTGCTGGATTTGATGCTGCCGGGCATGGACGGCTTGGCCTGCCTGAAACAGCTGCAGCTCAAGTCCCCTTCCGAGCCTGCTTTAAGGGTGGTGATCGTGACGGCTCTCAATGATGCCGACAAGAAACGCGAAGCTCTGGCTAACGGAGCGGAGGCCTACGTGCTCAAGCCGGATCTGTTCGAACAGCTGCCGCAACTGCTCCAGACGCGTTCGATGTTCTGAGTTTCAGACGCAAGCGCACGATCGTGGTGGTTTCTTGCGGTGAGGGCTGCTGATGGAGCTCAAGCGTTCCTCCACACCCCCTGACCAGTTCGCGCACCAAGGCGAGCCCCAAACCAGGGCCCTCCACCCTTTCGCCGTCGCGTTCGGGCTTGCCCCGGAAAAACGGTAGAGACCAGCGTTCCAGATCCTCCGAAGCCACAGGGGCATCAAGGCTCTGACTGGCGAACTCCAGGATGCAATGGCCGAGCCCGTCACTGCCAGCAAGGCTGAGCTGAATCGGCATGGATCGATTGGCGTGCTGGCAAGCGTTGTCCAGCAACTGATCCAACGCCAGCATCAAGGCCCGAGGGTCGGTTTGGACCACCAGTTCGTCCCCCCATTCCAGGCCCTTCAGCTGGAGACTCGGAGCCAGCTCCCGAGAGGCTTCATACCAGCGCTGAAGCAGCGGCCCCAAGAGGTGGTCGCCACAGCTGACCACATCAGGATCCAGCTCCAGGCGTGTAAGCAGCGAGAGATGACCGAGCAACTTCTGAATCCGCGCCATTTCCTCGCGGGCCATCGTGAGACGGGAGCTGACGGCCTCAGGGAGAGGGCTCAGCCGAGCCATCCGTTGCAGATTCCCGCTCACGATCGCCAGGGGCGTGCGCAATTCATGGGTGAGATCGGTCATGAAGCGCTGCTGCTGAACCAAGGCCCGTTCTTCGGGGCTGAGGTCGCGCAACGACACCAGCAGAAACGGCGCCTGAATCAATTCGACCGGCCGCCAACGCAGCAAGTGCACCTGCGATTCATCACCATTCGGGGACAGCACCTGGCAGCGGCTCTCTCCCGACGTCCGCGGCAGAGGCAGGTGGGGGTCCAACAACTGGAGTGCTGCCTTGGCATGGGCATCCAAGGGCCTGAGCTTCAGAACATCAGCCAGGGTTTGATTCACCAGCTGAATCGGCACGCCACCAACAAAGAGGTCGGCAGAGGCTTGATTTGCCCAGTGAATTCTTCGATGCACATCGACAATCACCATCGCTTCGCTGGCCGCGTCGAAAGCGACCTGAAGCATTCCAAGGGACTGCCGCAATTGCGCAATCAGCTCTCTATCCCTTGAGGATGACGACGATGAATCTGAGCTATTCATGCCGAATCACCCATCTCAGCTCGATTCCATCAACGGTCGCAGCGTTGCCGCGAACGACCAGCTTCCATTGCTGTGCTTCTCCGCCACAATGAAATGTTCACTTTCAATGGCATGCCCATCGGAGCAAAAAGTTGCCAGTTTCAACGGGTGATTCAGCACCTTGGAGACCTCCGTCAGTTGGAAACGGGCGAACCCAGCGTGATGGGAATCGCGAAAGCTTGGCGGCAAAATCAAACCAAGGGATTGACCAATCAGCGCGGCTTCAGACCAGCCGTAGACGGCCTTGAAACGATCATTGATTTCCTGCACGATCCCAGAGGAATCGGCACGAACAAAGGGGAGGTCTTCCTTCTCACGCAGTGCTCGGATTCGGTCTTCCGTCCAGGCGCCTGGGGTCGACATAGCGAAAAACAGCCGATTTCAATGTAGGGACAAAATCAGTGAAATTTCTTTCGATGCCTAGAGTGGAATGAGGTTTTAAGGCCGGATGTCCCCGGAATCCCAGCACCGTCTCCGTGTCCTTCTTGTTGACGACGAACACAAACTGACTGATCTGCTTCGTCTGGAGCTTGATGTTGAGGGATACGACGTTGATGTTGCCTCTGACGGAGCCAGCGGCCTGATCCGAAGCCGTACTGAACCCAATCCAGACCTGATCATCCTGGATTGGAACCTGCCGGACTTCAGCGGCATCGACATCTGTCAACGCATCCGAGCCGGAGGAATCACCATCCCAATCCTGATGCTCACGGGGCACGACGAAATCACTGATCGGGTCAAAGCTCTCGATGCCGGCGTTGATGATTACCTGATCAAGCCATTTTCCATCGACGAATTAATGGCGCGCCTGCGGGCCATGCACCGTCGCGCTGAAACATTCTCAGGGCCCGTGAGCGGCTCCGACGTCAACGAAATTCTCAAGGTCGCCGACCTCAGCATGAACACGCGAACCCGGGATGTGACACGGGGAGATCGTGCCCTCCGACTGTCGGTGAAGGAATACGACCTGCTGAATTTCCTGATGCGGGGCGCAGGCCGTGTGCTCGAACGTCAAGAGATCATGCACGGTGTATGGGGAGAAAATTTTTATGGGGACGACAATCTTCTTGACGTCTACATCCGCTACCTGCGTCAAAAAGTCGAATTGGACGATGCGCCAACCCTCATCCACACCGTGCGCGGTGTCGGATTCATCCTCAGGGAACAATCGAACTGAAGTCTCTGTTTCGCTCGGCTTCGCTTTGAGCTAGGGCTGATCGCGTTCAAGGCTGCGCAACACCTGGTCGAGCAGCAACGCAACAGGATCGTTGTTCTCACGCATCACGGAGGAAAGATCCAGATCTCCAGGATCAACGGCCTGCCAACCTGCCCGCGATGGTGTGCGCAACTCGAAATGCAGGTGCGGGCCTGTGCTGAGGCCCGTGCTGCCGACGCGGCCAATCACCTCTCCTTGGCGTACCGGCTGACCGGGTCGCACATAGATCTCCGAGAGATGGCCATACAACGTGCGGCGCAATGGCTCGGCATGTTCCAGTTCGATGGCGATGCCATACCCACCAGCAAGACCACTACTTAAGACCTGCCCCGAAAGAGCAGCCACCACCGGCGTGCCCTCCGGCGCTGCAAAGTCCCGACCGGCATGCATCAACCAGCTCCCCAGGATGGGATGCAAACGCCAACCAAACCCACTGCTTTTAAAGGCGTCTCCAGCCACAGGGAAGAGCAGTTGACTGTCGCCATTTCCAGGGCTGGGCAGCGGACGAGGCGTGACAGCGAAGACGGATTCCAGACGAAAGGTGCCGCCATCGCGGGCGAGAAGCGCTGACACGGGAACACGCAACGGTTGCCGGGAGGGGATCAGTCGAACCCGAGCCGAAGCCGGTGCCCCCGGCGGACGCCTGGCCACCCCGGACGCACAGTCCTTCCGGGACAGAGCACCAGTTCGACAGGCCTCTTCAAAACGGCTTCGTTCCATGGGAACCACCGAGCTACCACCCTGGAGCAGCTTGCGCTCCAGGGACGTGATCACCCGTTGTCGGACCAGCCCATCGAGAGACTGATCAAAACCCTGCGCAGCCGCAGCTGGAACCAACACCCAGATCAGCGCGAACCAAGCCAGCAACGGACGAGACGGCTGTGCAGAGAAATCCTATGGATGGGACACCAACTCAGGGCCAGCGGCGCCAGGTTTCGGTCCTTGAACCCTGACGCAAACGAAGCCCTCCATCGCCTTCAAGGCCAGCAATCCTCCAAATCTGACCGTCTTCAGGATGGACGAGCTGATCGGACCAGAGCCGGGCCTGAACTCCATCGAGGCACCAGGACCCATCGCCTCCAACGAAGTGACAGTGATCGAAGGCAAGTAAAACCTCCGCCGTCCACCGGATCGGATCCGCAGCCTGCTGTCCTTCCAGCCTTCGCAGGGCAATGGCGTTACCAGGAACTGAATTCCGCACATTCAGGCCCAGGCCGATGCGCAGCAAACGCAGCTGGGAGCCCCGTTGCACCACCCCAGGCAGGAGGCCCGCCAATTTGCGGCCGTTCACGAGCAGGTCATTGGGCCATTTGATCTGAACCGAAAGGCCCCGCTGCTCAAGCCGTTGCGCCACAGACAGGGCCAGCGCCAAGCCAAGCAAGCCGGCCTGACCGGACCCATGGCTCCGCCAGGGCAATGCAGCACTGATCCAGACACCGCCTGGCGGAGAAACCCAGGCGCGCCCCCACTGGCCGACTCCCCGGCGTTGGTGGGTAGCAATGACGGCGCGAGGCCCTAGCAACGAGGGCTGATCGCGCATCCAGGTCCCCAGCAACTCCTCCGTGCTGCTGCACACAGGCACATGCCGGATGCTCCAGTGGCGTGCCGAGGCACCAGCGAGGCGGCGATACGTCGCCATCAACCGACCACCACCGTGGTGAGGGCATCGATGTTGCGGCATGCGTGGATCAGTCATCCATCGCATCCGCGAGTCGCGATGCAGCCTCCACCAACTCATTCACCGGCCGCACCAGCGCCATGCGCAGCCACTGGCGACCGCCGCCACCAAAACCGGACCCAGGGGTCAAGGCGACACCACTGCGCTGAAGCAGTTCCCTGGCGGCATCTTCATCACTCCAACCCCGACGATGGGCCGCATCAGGCAAGGGGAACCAGAGGTACATCGCCATCTCTGAACAGGGGACCGACCAACCGCGTGCCCTGAGGGTCTCGACCACACGATCCCGTCGTTCGCGATAGGTCGGATGCAGTTGCCGCGGCCAATCGGGGAAGCGTTGCAAGGCCTGGATCGCACCCTGCTGCAGGGCCAGGCTCTGGTTGAAATCGATGACGGCCTTGGCACGACGCAGGGCGGCAATCAGCGGTGCAGCACCAACAGCGAAACCAAGTCTGAATCCCCCAAGGCACCAGCCCTTCGAGAGGGAGAAGAATTCAATGCCGCACTCTCTCCAGTTCGGAGCCTGCAAAAGAGAGGGAGGTTCTCCATCCAGGGCGAGATCCACATAGGGATTGTCGTGAGCGATCACCACATCGTGCCGAGCCGCGGTCGCCATGATGCGATTGAGATCCTCCTGATCCCCCACCCGGGCTGAAGGGTTGTGGGGATACCCCAAAACGAAAAGCTTCAGTTGATCCCAAAGCTGGGGGCTGATGGTTGTTAGATCCGGACGCCAGTCTTTTTCGGGGGAGAGGGCCAAGGCCTTGGTCCGGGCTCCCGCCAAGTGCAATCCACCGGTATGGGACGGATAACAGGGGTCCAGATGCAGGGCAGCGTCACCGGGATCAAGCACCGCAAGCGGCAGATGGGCTGTTCCTTCCTGGGATCCCACCAACAACTGAACCTCATGATCAGGATCCACCGAAACGTCGAAGCGATGGCGACACCAGTCCGCGACGGCGGCATGGAAAGGCCTCAGCCCGGCTTGCAGGCAATAGGAGCAGCTGTTGGACTCCACGACCGCAGAGGCCATGGTGTCCAACAAAGCCTTGGGCGGCCGAAGATCAGACGATCCGATGGAGAGATCCACCAGATCCGGACGTGCGGAAGGAGACACCTCAACGCGATAAGCGTGCTTTGCAGCATCAACACGGGCAAAAACAGCGTTGCCCAGCGAGGCAAGCCGCTTAGAGGTTGGCATCCAAGAAGGCCTGCAGCTGCGGTTTGGCGATGGCACCTTCATGCCGCGCCAAAACCTCACCGTTGCGGAACAGAATCAACGTTGGGATGCCCTGCACCTGATAGGCGTCACGGGTCTGGGGATTCGCATCCACCTCAAGCTTGCCAACGCTGAGGCGATCGCCGTAGTCGCTCGCGACCCAATCCATCAATGGGGCGATCAGTCGGCAGGGGCCACACCAGGCGGCCCAGAAATCGACGAGGACAGTGCCGGAAGCCTTGAGGACTTCACGTTCAAAACCAGCGTCGGTGAAATCGGCAACAGCTCCAGCCAAGGCACTCAAATGACTGAACCGATCCTATGGAAAGCCGGACGCCTTTCCCGGGTTGATCAGAGCTTGTCGATGGATCGCTTCAAGTCTTCGAGTTCGGCATCCACCTCTTCCACCTGCACGGGCTTCACGGCTTCAGACGCCTCGGACGCGGGCAGAGCAACGGCTTCTGGGCCTCCTTTCAGCTGAGCGCGCAACGCCTCAAGATCATCATCAACGCCGCCACCGCTTTCCAAAGCCGCGAACTGACTTTCCAGATCAGTTCCAGCCAGCTCAGCCGCAGCCTGACCGGTGGCCTCCAAGGCCTCCACCTTTTCCTCCATCCGCTCGAAGGCTGCCATGGCGGAATTGGTGCCGATGCTGCCGACGGCGCTTTGCAACTGCTGCTGAGCCTTGGCCGCCTGAGCCCGGGCCTTGAGCATGTCCTTTTTAGTCTTGGCCTCGGCGATCTTTCCTTCGAGGGCGACCAGACTCTTTTTGAGCGATTCCACCTGGCCGTCTTGGGCCTGCACCTGCGCGGTCAGTGACGTCGCCGTCTCCTGGAAGGTCTTGCGCCGGGTCAAAGCTTCCCGAGCCAGGGATTCCTCACCCTTTTTCAGTGCCAGCTCGGCACGCTCATACCAGGTCTTGGATTGGGCTGCAGCCTGTTCAGCCTGACTGGTCAACCGCTTCTGACTCGCGATTGCCAGAGCAACGGCCTGACGCAATTTGACCAGATCCGCCTGCATGTCAGCGACGGATTGGTCGAGGATTTTGGAAGGGTCCTCCATGCCGCTGACGGCAGCGTTGGCGTTGGATCGAACCAGCCTGCTCAGCCGATCAAAGAAACCCATGACTTGGCCTTAGACGCGCTGAGATTAGCGAGGTTTCCGCAATGGTTCTGCTTAGGATCGGGGTATGGCGGTTGCACCTGATTCCCAACGGCGTCGCCTACCGGGCCTGGAGCTGCTCCAATCAGCTGCACCAGCGCCGGCAGCACCGTTGAGAACCTGCCTGGGCGCGCTGCAGAGGGAGTGGCGCAAGGATGATCATCTGGCAGCTCTGTGGCAGGACTGGCCGAGAGTTGCAGGAGCACAACTGGCACCGCACTGTCGCCCCTTGTCGCTGCAACGCGGGGTGCTGACCGTGGGAGCCAGCCATCCTCAATGGCGCCAGGCTCTCCTCTACAACCGGCCCCAGCTCATCACCGCCCTGCATCAAGCCGGCCACGCGGTGCGTGATCTGCGTATCCAGCAACACCACCCCCTTCAATCCCCTGTGCTGGAAAGCGAAGCCAGCATCTGGGCCGAGCATCCGAGCCGCACCGATGTCCATGGCATGGGGACATGCCCGGACTGCGGCCGACCAGGGCCCAACGGAGAAATCAAGCTCTGGGGTCACTGCGGTTTTTGCCACAGACAAACCCTTACTTAACCCCTAGATCCCAAAGAAAATGAGTTTATTCATACCCAAATACAATGCGATCTTCCTGCACATTCCGAAGTGCGCAGGTCAATCAATTGAAAAAGCCCTGGGATACAAACACCATCATCGTCATCACAAAGTTAACGACCTACCAGACGACCTAGAAAATTACTTCCGGTTCACCTTTGTAAGACATCCGGTTCGACGTTTCATATCCGCCTGCAACTACAACTTAAGAGTGGCCACCGCCACACGCAAAAAGCTGGAGCTAGCAGATTCAAAATCCCTTAGCCCATCCAAGGAATACCGCCTACACCTCATCACCAGCAACGCAAACTATGACTCAATCATTGACGATCTCACCGATGGAAAACTGAAGAAGATACCCTTCTTCAAACACCAAAAACATTGGCTTAAAAAAGGGAAGCCTCAGTTCATCGGAAGAGTGGAAAACATTGACACCGACTTCGCCATTCTTTCTAAAATTCTACGCATCAAATCCAAGCTCAAGCGCACAAACAAATCACCCGACACAGCCAGTCTTGGGAAATTTTCAAAAAAGAATTTCCGAGAAGTTGTTGAGTACTACAAAGAAGATTTTAACGCAACTGGATATTCACCCAAGCACTCGGCCTTCTGACTAGTACCGCTCGGGACGTGGTTCCCGCCAGTCGGCATCGACGCCCTCGGCTATCAGAGTTTGTGCCCGTTGCTCAAGGCGACTGCGGTCCAAACGCCACACGTCGTAAATCCCGATCTGACCAAGTAGCTCAGGCTCAAGGTTGATCCAATGGTCACGTTCTGCCGTGCCGCGATCGATCAGAACCAGCGCGGTGCTGGATGCAGCCGGGCTCCCGAGGGGGTATCCACTCCAGCCGCGTCGCTGTTCATGGGCCAGGCGATCCGCAATGTTGACCAACGCCCCATCGGATTGACCTTCGTAGACGATCACTTGATCTGTGTAGAAGTGCAGCGAAGGCTTCATGGCGCCAACCATGACCATGGGCTCTCCACTGCGCTGTTGCGACAACATCAGTGAGGCCGCGTCGCGAACCGGTTGCTGACGCAGACGATCGGCGAGCTCGGCGATGGGGATCAGAGCTGTGAGATGAAATCCGAGCAGACAGCCCTGCATGGCCAGCAAGGCCTTGGCGGCAGCACGACGCTGAAGCAACAGACAGGCTCCAAGCGCGGCGGCAGCACTGAACCAGACCGCAGCCCAGTTCAACAGACCGCTGGCCAGCAAATCCACCGACAGCGTCGGCATCTCCGGATCGTCGATCAAGGGAACCCAGAGCGATCCCAGCCAAAACCCAGCGGCCAGGACGGCAATCAGCGCTAGGCAAGTTCCCCACGCCATCCGTTGCCAGCGCGATGAGCCCAGCGTGGCCTGGGCCACCAACAGGGCCGCCGCGGGGGTGGCGGGCAACCAATAGCTGGGGAGCTTGGTGGCTGCGGTGGTGAACAGCAGCAGCACCGCCAACAGCCAGCAAGCTGCGAATTGATGCAACGAATGCTCCGGAGCGATCGGCGATCGGGGCACCCGCGCCAGCCCCAACAGCAGGTAGGGCGTGAAGGGCAGGGCAGCCACGAGCATCACCGGGCCGAAAAACCACCAAGGCTGGAGGTGATCGTTCACCACGGAGGTGAAGCGTTGAAGGTTGTGGTAGCCGAAAAAGCTGTCCCAGAAGGGCTGTCCTTCCACCAGCAACTCCAGGGCGTACCAGGGAAGGCTGATCAGAGCGGTGAGCAGCAACCCTGGCAGCGGGCGCAGCCTCCGCCAGGGCTGAACAAGATCCCGTCGCAACGCTCCAAACATCAGCAGAGCGAGACCTGAGAGCACCACAGCAACAGGCCCCTTGGCCAGCACTGCAAATCCGAGGATCACCCAGGCCGGCCACCAGGCCACCTCTTGGGGAGCGGCAAAACGCCTCCACTGCAGCAAAAGGCTGAGACCCAGCAGGCCACACAGCAGGGCATCACTCACCGCGGTGCGGCTCCAGACGAGCACCAGGGGCGAGAAGGCAAACGCCAGAGATGCAATCAAGGCCGTCAAACGCGGACGCACATCGCCTGAAAATGGCCAGCGCAACAAGGTATCGGCGAGGCCAAGCATCAGCCCGACCGTGGCCAGGGCGGAAGGAAGCCGTGCCGCCCAACTGCCGAGAGGATCCCAAACCTCGCGTCCGGGGAAGGCGTAACCGAACCCCATGAGCCAGTACACCAGGGGCGGTTTGTCGTAACGGGGCAAGCCGTTCACCCGAGGCGTCAGCCAGTCGCCGGTGTCTGCCATGGCCCGCCCGGCTGCGGCAAACAATGGCGGAGTTTCATCCACCACGCCGGTGGATCCCAGCCGCCAGAACGTGATGACGAGTCCCAGGGCCAGCACAAGCGCCAGAACCTGGCGCCGCTGTCGTCCTGAAACATTGACCGACAAGGGACTCTCAGCGTCTGGGGTTGATGCTGACATCCGCCATCAGTCCTGTTCGGACCCAAGATTCAACACGCTGACTGAAGACCTCACAGGAAGCATGCTCCTCAGCCCAGCTGCGGCAGTGGGAGCGCTCAATGCTGCCGACGCGCCGCAAAGCCTCAGTAAGGGCGGCAACATCGTCGGGCGGCACCAACCAACCTGTGCGACCCGAACAGATCAGCTCTCCCGGCCCACCGCGGTCATAGGCAACAACCGGAACACCACAGGAAAGGGCCTCCACCACAACATTGCCGTAGGCCTCGTTCCATTTCGGTGTGTTGATCAGAGCGCGGCAGTGGCCCATCTCCTGCTGCAGCTCCTGGGTCGATCGAAATCCACGCCAGTCGATCGTGCCCTTGGGAACACTCGACTCCACCTGCCGCGCATAGGCATCGTCCTCACGCAACCCCCAAACCAGAAGCTGTTCACCCAAAGCAGCAGCAGCCGCAGCCGCATCCTCCAGACCCTTTTCCGGAGCGATACGGCCCGCCCAACCCAGGGGGCCATCGGTCTGGCGCTGAAAGGTGTAGTTGCGGAGATCAAATCCGTTGCCCACAACATTGGCGGGGGAAGGCAGCCGGAAATCAGCGGCCTGGCGGTGGGTGTGAAAGGCAAGGCGACGTGAATCCCAGGCGGCGACGGCTTCGATCACATCGCGCATCACCGCAGCCACATCTCCCATGCTCACGAGGTGAAAGAGCCTGGCGCTGACCCGTTGCGTCAGCCATAGAGGCAGCCAGTCGTACCCGCCGTTGATGACAGCGTCGGCAGACTGCCCCGCATCGAGCGCAGCCTCCCAGAGAGCCGGCAGGAGACCGTTGCGGGGAATTTCGACCGGTGCATGCTCGGCAGCGTGCTGCCAGCTGGGCTGGTTCACACCCTCCACCTCCAGCAGCTCAACTCCGCTGCAGTCGGCGGGGAGGGTAGAGCCCTTGGCGGCCACAACCGTGAGCCTGTGGCCCCGCCGAACCAACCCCTGCACCAAGGATCGGAGGGTGAGCTCCACACCACCACCCTCGCCGCTGCCGAGAGCCCCGATGGGCGTGTTGACGATGACGAGGTGAAGCGGCGACTCCGTCATGACGAAGGATCCGTAAGCGGCAACGGCTCCCAGAACCGGCGCCGTTGACTGACGAAGATCACCGACACGAGCACCAGCACGACACCGATCCACTGGAGCAGATCAAGGCGCTCTCCCAGCAACCACCCACCGGTGGCCAACGCAAACACAGGGGTGAGAAATCCCAGGCTGCTGAAACTGGTGAGATCGCGCTGATTGGCGAACCAGAAAAACAATCCATAGGCCAAGGCGCTTCCGAGCAGGCTCGCGTACCCCATACGCGCCCAGTCCGTTGCCGTCCAGGCCAAACCAGCATCTGTGCGCTGGAGGGCATGAAGCCCGAACAGGGGAAGTCCCCCCAGAACCATGTGCCAGGCCGTGACGGTGACCGGATCGCTGTGGCGTGAGGCAAAGCGGATCAACACCGTCCCAGCAGCCATGGCAACGGCCGCCAGCAACATCCAGCCCTCACCGGGCTGAAACACCTCCTGCACGGCCGGTGGATCAGCCAGCAACCACCAATGTCCCAACAGCTCAGAGGGCAGGCCAATGCAGACGATTCCCGCCAAACCGATGGCCAGCCCCATCCAACCGATGGGATTGATCGACTCCCTGAAAAGAGCGCGTGCCATCAGGGCCACCAGCAGAGGTTGGCAATCAATCAGGACGGAACCGAGACCCGCCCCTGTGCCCTCCAACCCCCGCGCCAAAAGGCCTTGAAACAAAGTGGCATCCACCAGGGTGAACAGGAGGAACCAAAGCAGATCTCGGGAATCGATCGCCAGGCCACGGCCGGTCCACTGGCCCCAGAGCAAAAGAGCCAAACCGGCGGGCACGAGGCGAAAGCCAGCAACCAGCCAGGGCCCTGCGCTGGCGAGCAACGGCGCCATGGCGGTCATCGCCGTTCCCCAGAGCGCAAAGGGCAACACCATGAGGAACCAGAGTCGCAATGACGGCATGGATGAGCGCTTGGGTGCTCTTTTTAAGATCTGGAGCGATGCAGATGCGCAACATGATCTGGCCCTGGCGGCGAAAATCACGACGACGGATGGCGCGCATCGTTGTTGATGGCCCCATCACCGGCGCCACGCGGAAGCGAGTGCTTAAAGCGCTGCGGGAGGTGAAGCAAAGGGAATTTCCAGCGCTACTGCTGCGAATTGACAGCCC
Organism: Synechococcus sp. MU1617; assembly: GCF_020514235.1. NCBI lineage: Bacteria > Bacillati > Cyanobacteriota > Cyanophyceae > Synechococcales > Synechococcaceae > Synechococcus > Synechococcus sp. MU1617. The sequence continues at coordinate 21,812 of NZ_VTLB01000006.1, read as the reverse complement.
CGGCGGCACGGTTGGAGACAGCCAGGAAATTCATGCAGCCCTGCTGCGACTCCGGGAACAGGGCTGTCGCGTGGTGGCCAGCTTCGGCAACATCTCCGCGTCCGGAGGCGTCTACATCGGCGTTGCCGCGGAGAAAATCGTCGCCAATCCCGGCACGATCACCGGTTCCATCGGGGTAATCCTGCGGGGCAACGACCTCTCGCAGGTGTTCGAAAAGATCGGGATTCGCTTCGACACCGTGAAGAGCGGTCCGTTCAAGGACATCCTTTCCCCAGATCGTCCGCTGAGCGATGCCGAACGGGCACTGCTTCAGGAGCTGATCGACAGCAGCTACAGCCAGTTCGTTGGGGTTGTGGCTCAGGGGCGAAACCTTGATCTGGAGACGGTGAAGCGCTTCGCCGATGGACGGGTGTTCAGCGGAGAACAGGCGCAGGCCCTGGGCTTGGTGGATGAACTCGGCGACGAAGAGCATGCCCGTCGCCTCGCGGCGCAGCTGGCCGATCTCGACGCGGACGACATCCGTCCCGTCACCTTGGGCAAGCAACGCCGCAAGCTCAGTGGCTTGCTGCCGGGATCCCAGCTCTTGCATCAACTTCAGCAGCGCCTCTCGATTGAATTGATGGGGAGCGGTCAGGTGCTTTGGCTGTACCGCCCATGACCAGCTCACCACTTGTTCTGAGAGGCCTGCGCGGGGCCACCACCTGCACGGAGAACAGCACGGAGGCCATCCAAGCGGCGGTCACCGCTTTGATGGATGCCCTTGTTGATCGCAATGGTCTAACCCCAGACCAACTGGTGTCGGTGACCTTCTCGGTCACCGCCGATCTCGACGCCTGTTTCCCAGCAGCCGTTGCACGCCGGCGGCCCGGCTGGGACACGGTGGCCCTGCTGGACTGCCAGCAAATGGCGGTTCAAGGAGACCTCCCCCGCTGCATCCGTGTTCTGGCCCACGCCTGGATCCCGCAGGAGCAGCAACCGGTGCACCCTTACCAAGGCGACGCGCAGCGGCTCAGGCCAGACCGATCTGGTCACAACTGACAGATCAGTCTCCGACCCCTGAGATCACCGCCCCGTGGTTGGACTCAGGAGAATCCCACCATCAAGATGCTTCCTAATGGTCCGTTCCACCACCAGACGCTTGCTTGCTGGAGCCGGCACCGCTGCAGCTCTACTGATTGGCTCAGCATTCACCGGGGCTCCCGAGCAGATCGCCCACGCCCAAGGCACACCGGGGCTGATGGAATTCCGCTGGGACAGCGATCGTGACTACCGGAAGCTGTACTACTACCAGACCTCCAGCATCGAAAACGACCGCTCGGAGTGGTATCTCACCCTGCGCGAAAAGGACCGCAAGACAGCGATCCTCAAACTCACCGTCACTGTTCCGGACTACTTCGACTCCAAGCTCAAGCCCCACCGCATGCGCCTGTGCCGCACCAGCGTCGGCAGCATGATGAGCCGGAGCAAGTGCCTCGAAGCGATCCCGGCAGTCATCGAGGTCAACAAAGACCAAACAGAAATCGTGGTCTTCCCCGACACTCCGCTGCCTTCTGACGGGGACTACTCGCTTCACATCAAGCTGTTCAACCCCCAAGGGAAGCGCATGTATCAGTTCAACGCCCTGGTGCAGGCTCCCGGCGATGTGCCGATGTCCGGCTACCGCGGCAGCTGGCTGATCGATGTGGACTGACTGATAAAATCCCAGATTCAGATCGGCCGGTAGCCAGGAGACGTCCATGACCAAGCGCACCCTCGGGGGGACAAACCGCAAGAGGAAGCGCGTCTCGGGTTTCCGTGTACGGATGCGCTCCCACACCGGCCGCCGTGTGATCCGCACGCGTCGCAAGCGCGGCCGCGCCCGCCTCGCAGCTTGATGGTCTGGGATGAATCCATCGGATTCATCCCAACCTCGGCATCTCCAAACAGGATTGGTTGATGGTCCTTCCCGCCTCCATGCGTTTGCGCGGGCATCGATGCTTCAACCGTTTGCACCGGTCCTCCAAGCGACAACACGGAACCTTGATGGTTCTGCGGGTCGCTGCAGGTGACTCCAACTTGCTTCGCCGGGAGTTGCGGGGCATCCAGGAAAGAACCTGCCGCTGCGCCCTGGTGATCAGCAACAAGGTGAGCAAACGTTCCGTCAAGCGGAACCGGCTCAGGCGGCTTCTGCATGACCACCTGCGTCGACGTTTTGAACAGCGAAACGACTTGGCGGGTCGGTGGTTGTTGATCAGCCTTCGCCCGGAAGCCGCGGAAGCCGAACCCACACAATTGCTCGAAGAATGCGACAGTCTTCTGAGAATCGCCGGACTGGATCCATGACCAGCATTCAGGAAGATGTCCACTACGACGGTGGACCAGCCCGCGGGGATCTGATCTTCAATATCTTGCTTGGTTTCACGCTGATCGGCCTTCCCTTCACCATCGGAGCCGTTGTTCGGGCCCTTTGGCTGCGCTTCCGCGTCACCAGTCGCCGCATCTCGGTGACGGGGGGATGGATGGGCAAAGACAAAACCCAGGTGGTGTATTCCCAGATCAGCGAAGTGCGCACCGTGCCCCGGGGCTTCGGTGCCTGGGGAGACATGGTGTTGGTGCTCAAGGACGGCGCCAGGCTCGAACTGCGCTCGATGCCTCGATTCCGGGAAGTTGAGGCTTACATCCTCGAACGCATCAGCAGCCGTGCGGCCAAAGCCCAAGAGAAAACCACTGAAGGTTTCGCCGCCTGAGTGCAGCTGTTCATGCACACTGGCTTCACAACGTCCCGCCCCCCCGTTTCTTCAACGTGATCGGATACATCTCCGACAACCTGCTGATTCCAATCCTGGACTTCTTCTATGGGTTGGTTCCGAGCTATGGCCTGGCCATCGTCGCCCTCACCCTCGTGATCCGGATCGCGCTCTACCCCCTGAGCGCAGGATCAATTCGCAGCGCCCGGCGCATGCGCATTGCCCAACCGGTAATCCAGAAACGTCAGGCTGAGATCAAAAGCCGTTATGCCAACAATCCTCAGAAACAGCAGGAGGAGCTGGGCAATGTGATGAAGGAATTCGGCAGCCCCTTGGCGGGATGCCTGCCGCTGCTGGTGCAGATGCCGATCCTCTTCGCTCTGTTTGCGACCCTGAGGGGGTCACCGTTCGCCGACGTTCCCTACACCTTGAACATGAAGGTGTTGCCGGCTGACCAGATCGCCGCAGTTGAACCCAAACCGTTCAACAGCGCTAGCCATTCCATCTTCATCGGTGAAACCGACCATGTGCCGGTGATCGCCAGCCTGCCGCGGGGCACCAAGATCGGTGTCGGCGATAGCGCCACAGTGAACCTTCACACGAAGGACGGCCGCGCTTTCAGCGATGTACTCACGGATGTTGAGAATCCTGGACGCTTTGCCCCAACCTGGGCGGTGACCAAGGGCGAAGACATCGTCAGCGTCAGTGAGGACGGCACAATCACAGCTCTCGCTGCCGGTGATGCCACTGTTGAAGCCAAGATTCAGGGCCTGGCAGCGCGCAGTGGCTTCCTGTTCATCAAAGCTCTAGGTCAGGTCGGCTTCTATGCCGACGGTGCCATCAACTGGGACATCGCCATTCTCGTTGCCGGCTTCGGCGTCACCCTGTTCATTTCACAACTGCTGTCGGGCATGGGCATGCCCGCCAACCCTCAGCAGTCCACGGCCAACAAAATCACTCCGGTGATGATCACGGGGATGTTTTTGTTCTTCCCCCTCCCCGCCGGCGTTTTGCTCTACATGCTGATCGCCAACATTTTCCAAGGTCTCCAGACTTTCATCCTCACCAAAGAGGCACTGCCCGACAACCTCCAGAAAATTCTGGACCAGCAAATGGCCCAGAAAACGGTGACGGTCTCCGCCAGCTCAGGTGGTTCACGGCTGCCATTTGAACCGAAGGGCAAGTGATTGAGGCACTGGAGCCTGTTCCCCTCCAGGAGCTCCGGGCCCTCGGCACCGCGAAAGTTTGGGACGTTGAGGGTGAGCTCGATGAACTCCCCTCGCTCACACCGGTGCGAGGCCATGTTTCCGCAGAGCACCGCGGCAACGTCTTGGCGGTTCAGGGAAAGCTCAACACGATCGTGACGCTCTGCTGCGATCGCTGCCTTAATCAGTTCAATCAGAAGCTCAGCTGCACGCCCTCTGAACTGATCTGGCTGGGAGAAGAGCAACCGACGGCCGACGAGCTGGAGCTCTCCGGAGAGGTCGCTGAGATGGAAGGTCTGGTGGATGTTCTCGATCCACGTGGTCAATTTGACCCCCAGCAATGGGCATTCGAACAGCTCAATCTGCTGTTGCCCGTCGTCAACCACTGCGGTGACCACTGCCCAGGCCCACCAGGCCTCCATCAGCAGTCCGTGCCCCCAAACACCAAGCCAAAGGACGTGGATCCCCGCTGGCAGGCCCTTCGACAGATCCAGCAGCAGATCGACCAGCCATGAGCAGTGCCGCCTGGGGACACCAGATCGACCTTCTGGTGCGTGCGCGCACACCTTTGATCTGGGTGCGCAGCAATGAAGAAGCCCGGGTGGAAAGCCTGCTGGGAGAGGCCGCTCAACGGCTTGCACGCCAGCTGGTCTGCTGGAATTTCATCGATGGCATCAGCGGGCCGGTGAATGCCGATGGCCAGGGAAGCCGACAACCGATGGCCATGCTGCAGTGGCTGCAGCAACGGGATGCAGGCAGCCCAACCCTGCTGCTCGCCAAGGATTTTCATCGTTTCTGTGATGACCCCGGTGTGGCCCGGATGCTGCGCAATCTCGAGGCATCCCTGCGCAGCACCCCGCACACGCTGGTGCTGTGCTGCGGGCAATGGACACCACCAGGGGATCTGGAAGAGAGCCTCACCTTGCTGGATCTCCCCCTTCCCGACAACAACGACCTGCGCCGACTGATCAGCAGCATCAGCACCAGCAGCGGCAGCTCCCTTCCAGCTTCCGTCCTGGATGAGCTGGCTCAGGCCTGCAGCGGGCTCAGTGAGATGCGGGTTCGCCAGGTTGCGGCCCGTGCCCTGGCCCGCCGCGGCCAGTTGGGCTCAGAGGATCTGCAGGACGTTCTGGACGAAAAACGTCAGACGATTGCACGCAGTGAGGTGCTGGAGTTCTGTCGCAGCGATGCGGGCACCGAAGCCATCGGAGGCCTCGACGGTCTCAAGACCTGGTTGAACCAACGACACCGGGCCTTCTCGGAAGATGCACGGCGTTTCGGACTGCCTCTGCCCCGTGGCGTTCTGCTCGTGGGTCCTCAAGGCACAGGGAAATCACTCACGGCCAAAGCCATCGCCTGCAGTTGGTCGATGCCCCTTTTGCGTCTGGATGTGGGGCGTCTGTTCGCGGGCTTGGTGGGGGCCAGCGAGGCACGCACCCGCGAGATGATCCAAAGGGCTGAAGCGATGGCGCCCTGCGTGCTCTGGATCGATGAGATCGACAAGGGCTTCGGGGGGGATGGCCGCAGTGACGGCGGCACCACCCAGCGGGTTCTGGCCAACGTGCTCACCTGGATGGCCGAGAAACAGTCCCCGGTGTTCGTCGTCGCCACCGCCAACGGTGTCGAGAAGCTGCCACCGGAGCTGCTGCGCAAGGGGCGTTTCGATGAGATCTTCATGCTCGATCTGCCCAGCAGCTCTGAGCGCAACAGCATTCTTGAGCTTCATCTGGAACAGCGACGCCCGGGGCTGAAGCTTCCCCTGGACACCGTGGTGAGCCGCAGTGAGGGCTTCTCCGGTGCCGAGCTGGAGCAGACCGTGATCGAGGCGATGCACTTGGCCTTTGCCGATAACCGTGAGTTGACGGAGACGGATCTGATTGGAGCGGCATCCCAGCTCATCCCCCTCTCCCGCACCGCCAGCGAACAGCTCGAGCGGCTTAAGCAATGGGCTGCCGGAGGCCGCGCCCGCCCCGCTTCTGTTGCTGGAGGTAACGAACCCTGACGGGGCGTAACGAACGCCAGCCTTGAGTGAGGCGCTGGCAGGCGCGCTCCCTACGGTCCGCACAACAGCAGGAGCAACGTGGAGAGCCGCAACGACATCGCCACTCAGCTCTGCGTGGCCTGCCTTGGTGCCGGTGTGATCACGACGATGGCCGTCGCCCAGGGACAAAGCCCCCTCACAGCTCTTGGCATCACCCTGTTTTCAGGCATCGCAGCTGTGATGGTGGGCCAGGTGCTCTGAAACGGACTGCCATAGGCTGCCCGCGCTGACGCCCCTGAAACCGTGCTCGATCAGCGCCTTGTGCGTGACAACCCCGAAACGATTGCCCAGCAGCTGGGGCGTCGAGGTAAGGCTGTTGATCTCACCAAACTGCAGCTGATTGCCCAGCAGCAGCGCGATCTAGAGCAACAACGCAGCAGCCTGCAGGCGGAAGGCAACCAGATCGGCAAAGAAGTCGGCCAACGCATCAAGTCGGGCGCTGATCCCAAAGGCGACGAGGTCGCCGAACTCCGCCAACAGGGCAATGCCATCAAGCAGAAGGTGGCGGTGCTGGAGGAGGAGGAAAAGCAGCTCTCGAGTGAGCTCAAGCAACAGCTGCTGGGATTCCCCAACCTGCCGTCCGACGCCTGCCCTGATGGGCGCAGTGAAGACGACAACGTTGAAGTACGCCGCTGGGGAACCCCCCGGGTTGACGACAACCTGGACGAGCACTGGCAGATCGCGGAACGGCTGCAGCTGTTCGATACCGAACGCTCCGTCCGCATCGCGCAGAGCCGTTTCGTCACGCTGATGGGGCAGGGGGCACGACTGGAGCGTGGCCTGATCAATTTCATGCTCGACCTCCATGCGAGCAAGGGGTACATAGAAGTGCTGCCTCCGGTGCTGGTGAACAGCGCCAGCCTCACCGGATCAGGACAATTGCCCAAGTTCGCCGAGGAAAGCTTCCGTTGCGCGGAGGACGACCTCTGGCTGACACCAACCGCTGAGGTGCCGGTGACCTCCCTGCATCGGGATGAAATCATCCCGGCAGATCAACTGCCCCTGCGCTACGCCGCTTACAGCCCCTGCTTCCGCCGTGAGGCCGGCAGCTACGGCCGCGACACCCGTGGCCTGATTCGCCTGCACCAGTTCAACAAGGTGGAGCTGTACTGGTTTGTGCACCCCGATCACTCCGAGGAGGCGCACCAACAGATCACGGCCGATGCAGAAGCCGTGCTTCAGGCGCTGGAGCTGCCCTATCGGGTCTTGGACCTTTGCACCGCCGACCTCGGCTTCTCCGCCCGCCGGACCTACGACCTCGAGGTCTGGCTGCCGGGGGCGGGGGCCTACCGGGAAATCTCCAGTTGCAGCGTCTGTGGCGATTTTCAGGCGCGACGCTCCTCCATCCGCACCAAAGAAGGCAAGGCCACGAAATTGGTTCACACCCTGAATGGCAGTGGCCTGGCCGTTGGCAGAACCATGGCGGCCCTGTTGGAGAACGGCCAACAGCCCGACGGCAGCGTCCTGCTGCCCAAAGCTTTGGTGCCCTACGTCGGCCGCGAGCGACTCCAGCCAGAATGATCCGACTGGATTCCTGACGGAAATATGAACGTGTTGGCAGCCCTTCTGGTTCTCGCCCTGCTGATCGTGGTGCATGAGGCCGGCCATTTCCTCGCTGCCACGCTCCAGGGCATCCGCGTCAGCGGCTTTTCCATTGGTTTTGGCCCAGCCCTGATCAAGAGACAACGGCGTGGGGTGACCTACGCCCTGCGGCTGCTGCCCCTGGGTGGCTTCGTCGCCTTCCCCGACGACGACGACGAGAGCACGATCCCTGCTGATGATCCAGATCTGCTGCGCAATCGGCCGATCCCCCAGCAAGCCTTGGTGGTTGCTGCTGGGGTGTTGGCCAACCTGGCCTTAGCAATGGTGGTGCTCTTCGCTCAGGCAGCGTTTGTCGGCGTCCCCGCCGCGCCGGATCCGGGGGTCCTGGTGGTTCAGGTGCAACCGGGCGGTGCTGCCGCCCGCTCCGGGCTCCGTGCCGGTGACCAGATCCTCAGCATGAATGCCACCCCCCTTCCCGCAGGACAACGGGGCGTTGAGGCGATGGTGCGGGATGTGAAAGCAGCACCCGAGCAATCCATCCGTTTGGAGCGAAGGCGGGGAGACGAGACGTCCACCGTTGAACTGGTCCCCGACGATCAACAGGGCACAGGGAAAATCGGCGCCCAACTGCAGGCCAACATCAGCGGGGAGATGCGACCCGTGCGGAACCCCGGTGAACTGGTGCTCACCACCGGCTCGCAATTCAGCCAAATGCTGCAGCAAACCGTGCGGGGCTACGCCGGCCTCCTGACCAACTTCCGAGCCACTGCGGGGCAGGTGAGTGGCCCCGTGAAGATCGTTGAGATGGGGGCTCAGCTCAGCCAGCAGGGGGGATCAGGGTTGGTGCTCTTCTCAGCCCTGATCTCAATCAATCTGGCGGTGCTCAATTCGCTGCCGCTACCGCTGCTCGATGGCTGGCAAATGATGATGCTCGCGATTCAGTCCGTTCGGGGTCGTCCGGTGTCGGAGCGGATCCAAATGGCCTTCGTGCAATCTGGTTTTCTTCTTCTGGTGGGGCTCACGCTTGTGCTGATCGTGCGTGACACCAGTCAGCTGCCGGTGGTCCAGCAATTGATCGGTCGCTAGGAGGGCGAAGGCGCCCGTGTATCGTTGACGATTCGTTCACTCGCTGCCCTCAGCTGCATGGCCAAGAAGTCGATGATCGCTCGCGATGTGAAGCGCAAGAAAACGGTTGAGCGCTATGCGGCCAAGCGCGCAGCACTGATGGCAGCCTTCAACGCAGCCGAAGATCCGATGGATCGCCTCGAGATCCATCGCAAGATCCAGGCTCTGCCTCGCAACAGCGCACGCATCCGTGTGCGCAACCGCTGCTGGGCCACCGGCAAGCCCCGCGGCGTTTATCGCGATTTTGGTCTCTGCCGTAACCAACTGCGTGAGCGCGCCCACAAGGGAGAACTGCCCGGCGTGGTCAAGTCCAGCTGGTGATCAAGCTGTCGCCATGGCGTCGTGAGGGGAGGCTTGGCCTCCCCTTTCTTGTGAAGAGCAACCATGAAATGTCAGACTTGGGATTGACAAAAGGACATAAGACGTCGTGCAAGGACAAACCCAGTCGATCTCCTTTGACGGACGCGAGATTCGACTGACCACCGGGCGCTTCGCCCCACAGGCGGGAGGATCCGTCTTGGTGGAGTGTGGCGACACCTCCGTGCTTGTGACAGCAACCCGTTCAGGCGGTCGAGAAGGCATTGATTTCCTGCCGCTGATCTGCGACTACGAGGAGCGGCTTTATGCAGCTGGCCGCATTCCCGGCAGCTACATGCGTCGTGAGAGCCGCCCACCCGAACGCGCCACGCTTACGGCACGACTGATTGACCGCCCCATGCGGCCGCTGTTCCCCAGCTGGCTGCGCGACGACCTACAGGTGGTAGCAACCTGCCTGTCCCTCGATGAGCGGGTCCCCGCCGATGTTCTGGCGGTGACGGGCGCATCGGTAGCCACGCTGCTGGCGGGCATCCCCTTCAACGGCCCGATGGCAGCCGTGCGGGTGGGTCTGCTGGGGGATGACTTCGTCCTCAACCCGAGTTACCGGGAGATCGAGCGGGGTGATCTGGACCTGGTGGTCGCCGGTACCCCCGACGGCGTGGTGATGGTCGAGGCCGGCGCCAACCAGCTGCCCGAGCAGGACGTGATCGAGGCGATCGATTTCGGCTACGAAGCGATCTGCGAACTGATCAAGGCTCAGGAACAGCTGCTCAAGGATCTGGGCATCACCCAGGTCAAGCCAGAGAAGCCGGAAGAGGACAGCACTGTTCCTGCCTATCTCGAGAAGCAGTGCAGCAAAGCGATCAGTGCTGTGCTGAGCAAGTTTGATCAGAGCAAGGACGACCGGGACACAGCCCTGGAAACAGTGAAGGGCGAAGTGTCCGAAACCATCGCAGGTCTCAAAGAAGACCATGCCGTCCGCCAGGCCCTGGCCAGCAGCCCGAAATTGCTCGGTAACAGCTTCAAGGCGCTGACCAAGAAGCTGATGCGTCAGCAGATTCTCAAGGACGGCAAGCGCGTGGATGGACGCGGCCTCGACGAGGTGCGCCAGATCAGTGCCATGGCTGGCGTGCTGCCGCGACGGGTGCATGGATCCGGTCTGTTCCAGCGCGGACTCACCCAGGTGCTCTCCACCGCAACGCTGGGCACCCCCAGCGATGCCCAGGAGATGGACGACCTCCATCCCAACACCGAGAAGCTGTACCTGCACCACTACAACTTCCCGCCTTACTCCGTCGGTGAAACCCGGCCGATGCGCTCCCCCGGTCGTCGTGAGATCGGCCATGGCGCCCTGGCCGAACGGGCCATTCTTCCCGTGCTTCCCGAGAAGGACACCTTCCCCTATGTGGTGCGTGTGGTGAGCGAAGTGCTCAGCTCCAATGGCTCCACCTCCATGGGTTCCGTCTGCGGCAGCACCCTGTCGCTGATGGATGCCGGTGTGCCGCTGAAGGCCCCCGTGAGTGGCGCTGCCATGGGTCTGATCAAGGAAGGCGATGAGGTGCGGATCCTCACCGACATCCAGGGAATCGAGGACTTCCTCGGCGACATGGACTTCAAGGTGGCCGGCAGCGAAAAGGGCATCACCGCCCTGCAGATGGACATGAAAATTACCGGCCTCTCGGTGAAGACGGTGGCTGAGGCCGTGAACCAGGCGCGCCCAGCGCGACTCCACATTCTCGAGAAGATGCTCGAGGCGATCGACACCCCTCGGGACAACCTGTCTCCCCATGCCCCACGTCTGCTCAGCTTCCGGATTGATCCTGAGCTGATCGGCACCGTTATCGGCCCCGGTGGACGCACGATCAAAGGGATCACCGAGCGCACCAACACCAAAATCGACATTGAGGACGGCGGCATCGTGACCATCGCCTCCCACGATGGTGCTGCGGCTGAAGAAGCCCAGAAAATCATCGAAGGCCTCACCCGCAAGGTCAACGAAGGCGAAGTGTTCTCCGGTTCGATCACCCGAATCATCCCGATCGGCGCCTTTGTGGAGATCCTTCCTGGCAAGGAAGGAATGATCCACATCTCGCAGCTCTCGGAAGCTCGCGTCGAGAAGGTCGAAGACGTTGTGAAGGTGGGCGACGAGGTGACCGTGCGGGTGCGCGAAATCGACAACCGCGGCCGCATCAACCTCACCCTGCGGGGCGTGCCCCAGGCCGGCGAGGCCTCCGAGGTGGAGCCTCAGCCCACCCCGGTTGCACCTCTGAGCTGATCAGGCCTCAGACCTGAAAGCCGGGATCGATCTCGGCCATGGCCTGCGTCGCACGCTCTCCGAGCTCGGCGTGGGCTTTTCCATGGCTGGCGATCAGACAGCCGGCCTGACGCACATCGCCGGTGTTGTAGGTGAGGTCGGCCTGATCGGCGTGGGTGAAGCGACCACCGGCCGCCAGCAGCACAGCCTCCGGAGCCGCCATGTCCCAATCCTTAGGAGCACTCTTGCCGGAAAGGGAGACATAGAGGTCGGTTTCGCCTCTAAGAATCGTGGCCACCTTGAAGCCCACGCTGCCCACTGCTTTGGAACCACCGAGATTGAGGTCATCAATCAGCTTGACCAGACGGTCGTCACGGTGGCTGCGGCTGGCCACCAGGATCAGATCTGAAACCTCGGTTCTGTCGCTGAAGCGAACCGGAGACCGCTGACCCTGACGGTCTTCACACCAGGCACCCTCACCAACGATGCCGATCCAAAGCTCATCGGCTTCCGGCAGAAGCACAACACCGATCACCGGCCGCTTGTCGCGAACAAGGGCCAGATGAACGGCGTATTCGCCTGTGCCCTGCAGAAAATCCTTGGTGCCATCAAGGGGATCGAGAATCCACAGCCACTCCGCCGGCAGCGGTTGGCCCTCTGTGAGCTGCTCCTTGGCAGTCTCCTCACTCAGCAACGTCCAGTCGGCCTTGGGGAACGCCGCGGAAAGCCCGTCCAGCAACCACGTGTTAACGGCCAGGTCAGCTGCAGAAACGGGGCCCTCTCCTCCTTCATCGACACTCAAGGCCTTGGGAAAACCATGCGGGGGCTGCTCGCCGCGGGCATAGGCCCGCAAGATATCGGCGGCTCCCCAACTCAGGCGACGCAGTTCCGTCAGCAGAGCCTCCTGGTTCACGCCAGCGGGGAGAACGGCAGAGCTGGGCATCATGATCAACAGAGGCGCTCGCCATTGTGATGCAGCGGGATGAACCAAGCGGCGGCAGCCTTTATCTGGTGGGCACTCCCATTGGTCACCTGGGGGACCTGTCGCCACGAGCGCGCGATTTGCTCCGCAGCGTGGATGTGATCGCCTGCGAAGACACCCGCCACAGCGGACAGCTGCTCAGCAGTCTTGGAGCAGGCGGCCGCAAGCTCTCTTTTCATCAGCACAACACCCGCACACGCTTACCCCAACTGCTGGATCTGCTGGCAGAGGGGCTAAGCATGGCGGTGATCAGTGATGCCGGGCTGCCGGGCATCAGCGACCCCGGTGAAGAGCTGGTGGCCGCTGCGCACCAAGCCGGGCATCCCGTGATCTGCATCCCTGGCCCCTGCGCCGCCACCACCGCTCTGGTGAGCAGCGGCTTACCCAGTGGACGCTTCTGTTTCGAAGGATTCCTGCCAACCAAAGGCAAGGAGCGACGGGCACGCCTGGACGACATCAGCCACGAACCCCGCACCATCGTGCTGTACGAAGCGCCGCACCGCCTGATCACATTGCTCGAGGAACTTCAGCACCACTGCGGAGGAGACCGTCCCCTGCAGGTGGCACGGGAACTCACCAAACGCCACGAAGAACAGGTGGGGCCGACGGTGGACCATGCCTTGCTGCACTTTCAGCAGCACCCCCCCCAAGGGGAATGCACGGTTGTGCTTGGGGGAGCACCGCTGGTGGAAGCGGAAGAACCCAACGACGATGAGCTGCTCAGGCAGCTGCAGGTGTTGCAGGACGAAGGTGCAAGCGCCAGTGACGCTGCACGGCAATTGGCCCAAACCACAGGGCTGTCCAGACGACGGCTGTATGCCCTCTTGCACCAGGCCACGTCAAACTGAACCCGTCGATGGTTGTGCCGTGTTGATTCGCCTTCGTCTTCTGCTGATCAGCTTTGGCGGTGGCCTGCTGCTGATGCTGCTGCTCTGCCTCGGAGCTCAGAACCTTCAGGATCGCCACACGCTCCAGCTCGGTGGGCAGCGGTCGGTACCTCTCCCCACGGGTTTTCTCGTGGGCATTGCTCTGGTGATCGGCGTGATCAGTGGCGGAACCGCTACGGCCGTGTTGCTTCCCGAACAACGCGATCGCTTCAATTAAGAGCGATCAGCTCCGGTAATCAGGCATCCAACGCAATCAAGGTTCCATCCACCACCAAGCGAGTGATGCCACGGGCCAGCAGGAAACTGCTGGTGCGCTGAAAAACAGCCATGTCGGGAACCTTGATCACCCGTTGACTGCGCCCGCACTGGCGCTTGGCCGCGCGGGGGCTGACAAACAGGCACAACCCCTGGCGTTCCTGTTCGGCATCGTCGAGGAGGCCCAACTCGGGGAACTCCTTGAGGGGGCGGGCATCCAGCTCGACCACCTTGTCAACCAGCATGTAAGCGCTGTCGGGCAGCAGGTCGACACTGAACGGTTGGGCTTGATTCAGAGGGCGATCACTGAGGTCTCCTACGCCTAGAAGGGGAACAAGCTCCGTGAACGTTTCAACGCCGGCGTTGTCATCGTCGTCAGCTAGCTCCTCATCAGGGTCCTCGCCGAAGTCATCCGCGTCATCGAGGGCCAGGCTGGTGTCGTCGTCCTTGAGGGAGTCAGCCTCAGATTCTTCAGCCGGAGTGACGGCTACCGGTGGAGGGGTGACAGACCCTTTTTGCCGGCTGGCCTTCAGTGCGGCGTAGGCATCAGCGGGCAGCAGTGCTTTCACCGTGCGGCTGACGGTATTGGGACTGCAGCCAAAGGCCTCAGCCAAAGCAGCTGTTGACTCGCCGGCCTTGTAACGACCGACCAGATCCTGCTTCTCGCTGTCGCTGAGACGACGCGGGGCCATGGATGCCGATCAAGAGCCCATCACCTTAGGCGGCGCAAGGCATCTAAATCCAACCTGCCCTGAAGCAGCCTGCCAAAATGAGATCACCTGCTCCCTTAGCTCAGCTGGATAGAGCAACTGCCTTCTAAGCAGTCGGTCGATGGTTCGAATCCATCAGGGGGCGTCTAAACAAATCCAATCCGACGAAGAAGTATTGGAATCGATCCCATGGGATGCGGAGCCCCCCGGTTTAGCGAGGGGCATCGACCCAAACAGATCGTCAGCTGTAGGCCTTGGCGATCAGGGGGCCAGCCTGCTCATCTGTCAGCACTGGGGTGACCTCCCAATCGAGACACTCGGCCCACTCAGCAGCGTGCTCGTAACAGGCGTCGGCGTTGTCTGCCTCCACGAGGATCCAGCCTTCGACCGAGCCAGGTGCATGGAAGCGCTTCCAAGACTTGCACTCCGGGAAGGGCGCACCCGTTGCCAGAAACTTCTTGGCCGCAATCTCGTGGTAACCGGTCTTGAAAGACCAGTGCATCAAAAAGGTCATTGGAAGTGTTGAAGCCAACGAACACTCCCACAGATGAGCCATCCAGTCTGTGAGAGCGAACACGTAGGGATGAAACGCAGCAAGGCCTTCCCCTCCGTACTTCAGCAGTCAGCTTGCATCCAGCATCAAGCGCGATTACATGGGAGGTATGCAGCCAGAAGGCGGAATGTCGGAGCTTCTCAAGCGTCAGATTGACCGCCTCGAAACCGCCATAGACCTTTCGACGGACTGGCTTGAAATTCAGTATCTGATGGTTGAGCTCGATCAGCTCAAAGCTCTGTATGAGGACGCGGAATCAGAGGCTGCTTAAGCGGGTTTTGAGATAAGCCTCAGGAGCAAAAATCCATCGAGTTCAGCAACTCATCACGCCATCTTTTTCAGATTTATTGATCCAACCCTGCCAGCGTGTGTGTTGACTGATGTTCTATGGCATGAATAACGAGCAGCAGGCGGAACTCGAACGCCTCGAGCGTGTGCTTGCGGTGGCCCAGAGGAACGGCAACGAGTTTTTCATTCAGAACATCGAACGGGAGATCGCTGCCGTACAAAGGGGTGAATGCTCCCCCCTCATCGAGGAATACCTCACGGAGGAAGAACGCACATCAAGGGGCGTCGAAAAGCAGGCCGGGGCCTGATGAGCTCGCTTGCCCGAGAACGGTTTTCAAAGGTTTGTCTTCAGCCAAAACTGAAGGCTCACTCAAACCAGCAAGAACGGACGCAACGACCATCGCCCCTGGATCCCCGCGAGACCAGGACCCTGCTTCAACCGACTGAAAGGCACGCCACCCCAACAATCGATCGTTCAGGCCCTCAAGGCAATGCGCCTTAATGCCGATGACTTTGTGCCCTGAAGGCACAAAACTATGGGCATCGAGATCGGAGGAGCCCATGACGGACGACACTCCACCCCAGCAGACCGAAGAAGCAGACTGACTTTCTGGCCCCTGCTCCAACAGTCTCAACCATGACCTGGGTTGGTCCTTTGGTGGGCACGCAATGGTCCGCCACGCCAATCGACGCTCCACTTGCACCGTCTCAGGTGCCCTCGGAGAAAACGACCCAACACCTCGAGCCCATGGCCCCAGGGCGCCTCGAGCCAGACGCTTCGACCCTTTCTTTCCTTAGCTGAAGTGATGGGTTGAACGATGCACAAACGAGCGAGTTAGGCCGTCTTTCCACCGGGAAGGGCGGCCTTCCTCTTTGGCTGCTGACCGATGAAACATCACAAGCCCGATCTCATCTCAGTCCCACGTTTCAACACTTAAAGGAAGAGCCATGCAGACACGCATCAAGCTTCTGCATCCTCAACATCAGCCCCAGAGCCAACACCCTCAGCCACAGGATCCTGCCCAGGCCGCCAACCACTTTCCCAGATTTCCCGCGTCTTGAGATTCAACTCGACGCGAGATAGTCCCCATAGCGTGAGACATTTCTGCAGATCGTCGCGAATATCTTCAGCGCCAGGAAAATCCGCATATCGAGAAAACAATGCGGCAATCGTTGTCAACTGCTGCGGGCCTGGCGCGCCCTCATGACCCAACACAGCATCGATCTGGTCGCGATCGATGGCGTAAAGCGGATGGGTTTGCTGCATGTCGTCGGTCATCAACCGATCATGCCTGAACAGGGCAACCAGAGCAGCAAATCAGTCGAGCTCCCAGCACTCAGACCCACGGCTGGTGAGCAGGCACACAACATGCTTTTCCTCACTGATCAGACGATACGTGTGCCCATCAGCATCACTTCGGGCACGGGCATGCCAGAAGGCGTTGTCTTTTGAAGCGTGCTCAGCACGATTGGACCAGCCCTCAACTGTTAACTCTTGAACTGCAAACATGCGCTTGGCTCGAACTGAGCAAAGGCTCGAGGAGCACGCGGGCTATGTGCAGGATCAACAGAAACTTATTGGGATCGCTTGATCAGCTGTTGTAATCATCTTAAAGCCGAGATTTTGTCGACGCTTGAGCCAACTTCCTCAATGGAAAGACGCTCAGCCGCGGCATCATTCTGAAGACGAAAGAGAAAGCCATTCACCCAAGCTGTCTCCTTATTATTGGCCTCATGGCCACGGTCGACGAACCCGGGCTGCTGCTGGAACAGATGCAGAAGAATGGTCAGCACGTCCTGCGGCGAAAGATTTTCAGGGTCAATCGATGGCAGTTGATCCCTTACATCCAGATAAGACATGGATCCGGTTGTCGCAACATCAAAAGCCACTGTCAACTTGCACACTTAGTCGAACCATCCAAACAAAAAGCCCCACTGAAGTGGGGCTTCATCCCTTGAATGAAACAGGGTTCAGAGCCAATTGGCACGCATCGCCTCGTAGGTCACTCCTCGGTATTTCAACTGAGTTGGAGCAACCTTCTCTTTCGCCAACTTGACGGGAGAGAGATGCGCAGAGGTGTAGTCGCTGGATTCAGATCCGCGAGCCACGGCCTTTTTGGAGTTGTTGCGGAGCTGCACGCGCAGCTCACGCTCCTTCAGAAGCTGAAGAGCATTCATGGTGTTCCTCGTAGAAAGCTCAGGCCCCGTTCCATGCCCTGAGTCGAACTGCGCTTCGCTGTGTAGCGAAGTGAACGTTCGTAGCGGTTGCTACAAAATAAATATAGGCCATTCAAACCCTGTTGCGCTGTTCATCCCGTTACAGCTCGGGGCAATCAAATCAAGTTCAACAGCAAAAGCTGCTCTAACACGAGCGAATTGTGGTCATCTTCGTTGGTCGTTCTCATTTCAAGGTTGAAAAACAGTGCTGATTGCTCCCGAACAAAAGGGCCTGCATGCCACGTTCCCGGATGCAGCTTGAAGGCTTCACCAGCTTGAAACTTGATCAGAGCGATGGAGGACACGGGGGGCGGACAGCCGGAATCCGTTGAAGGGGCCATGGCCAGCCACCAGGGCTGTGCATCTGCAGACCCCAAACACTGACTCACACGATGGTGCCGCGTCATCGACTTGAGCACGGGAGGCCGGCGGCGGATCCGCATCACGTAGAAACGTGGTTGACCATCTGTAGCGAAGTACAGATCTGCATCGGCTTTGCCAAACAGAGCAGGATCGTTCTGCGGACGCAACAACGTGCCACAGCGCTCCAACCAGGGCGAGTCAGATGAGATCGGCGTTAGGCGCTGGGTTTCCTCGTGATCCATCCCGTCAGGATATGAAAACCAGGCCATGCACCAGTGCAACAAATGGTGCCTTGGGCAACTGAAGCCTGTGTCGGGACTCCCTATCACCTGAAAAAGGTGAATCGATCATGCTGACCACATCGACACGATTGAAACTGCAAAACATCTGCAGCCGCCTGGCCCAGGGCGAGTTCGTGTCACTCCAGGAACGCGTCTACCTTCAAAAATTCGCCGAACGCGATCGCAGCGTGAGCACATGGGTGAGCAGAGCACAGCGTTTTCAACGGGAAGGCACACAACAAGGCCTCGACGGTTTGATGGCCGATCTCGACCTGGGGCGACGTCATCCAGACGACCCTGAGCACCCAGAAGATGATCTCGGCGATTGGTTCAGCAAAGCCTCGCCTTGGCTGCGTCGCGACTGATGCCCATTAGCTGAGATCGTCAAGGGGGCCGAAATGGCTGACGGCAACCTCCTGCAACGTTTTCAACGATTTCAGAACAGCTAGGCGTTGCTGAGCCTGAGCAAGCATCGGCTTGCCATGCGGAACGCATGATTCGATCAGGGATGCCGCCTCCGAGGCTTCAGCCTTCACCCAGCCGGTGCATCGATCGAGGCGGGTGGTGAGATCACCATCGCGCAACGCACCCGAGTAGTTCGGCCCCGCGAAAACCTCGAGAAGTGTCGCCAATGCGTCCCTTGCCTGCTCCCGGTTCACCGTCATAGGGCTTGTGGAATACAGGTCCACACTGGCAGGACGGGCACAAAAAAGCCGCCACAAGCGGGCGGCCGGGTGATGGGGATATCCACAGCCTACCTGAACGAACCAGTGATTGCAGGCCTTCTGAAGAAACGGCGACAACACGGACTGCCAAAGTTTTCCACCCTCCTGTGGATAAGCGACCGCTAAGCGGTGTTTTGTGCAATTCAATCCACCAGATGTGGTGGATCAGCTGCACAAACTTGACGAGAAGCACTAAACTTATTGGAAGGCCGGGTGATGGGGATTACTTGGCTTATTCCTCCGTTCAACGGAGGTTTTTTTATGCCTTGTTCCATCACAAGACAGAGCAGCCTGAAAAGCTCTCATACCCAAGGAGCTTGTCTGCGCGGCGGAGGTGAGCCGTAGGTGCACAACTTTGTTCGCTGATCCGACGCATTTCGGTGAACTTGAGACTGCTTCAGCTCGGACCCAGGCCAGTGAGATCAGACATCAACTCAGTCAGAAAAGGGTCAGATCCATGCAAACCCACGCCATAGGCTTCGTGCATCCATCACAGGATCCCGGCCAGATGCGTGCCCTCAACGGAGTGCTGCTTCTATCGATTTCTTTAAGCGTGCTCTCATCTGCTGCACGAGCCCTGGAGCTGGGTCCTTGTGAACCCGCCAAGGCAGTGAAGATTATCGACACCAGTCTCAAAGAGGGGAAAACGCTTGAACAAGCCATGGAAATGATGATCAAAGCGAAGGTGTTCGACGGGTCTAAAGCGTGCATCACCTTCATCCGCGAGACCTCCATGACCATGCGAGATCCCTACCCAAGGGCCTTTAAGTCGCTCTGGTTGAACTAGACGTCAGTCGGATCCTGATGGTGTCGGTTTGGCCGAGAACAGGTCCCTGAGCCAACGACTCACGAGCAAACACGACATCATCAGCTCAGGATCTTGCCGAACCATGCAAACCCCACGACGGATCAACGATCCCGCCAACAGCCTCGCCGTTGTGGTTGCCGTCGTTCTCAGCGCGCTGTTGTTGTTGGGGCAGGCTCTGTTCATCGTTCCTGCCGGCAAGGTGGCCGTGGTCACCACCTTGGGAAAGGTGAGCGGGGGATCACGACTGCCCGGCCTCAATCTCAAGGTGCCGTTCATTCAATCGGTGTATCCGTTTGATGTGCGCACCCAGGTCAAACCGGAGGAATTTGCCACCCTCACCAAAGACCTCCAGGTGATCGAAGCCACAGCAACCGTGAAATATGCCGTTCGCCCCAACGAAGCGGGACGGATCTACCGGACGATCGCCGGCAACGACCGCGAGATTTACCCCCGCATCATTCAGCCGTCATTGCTGAAGGCACTGAAGTCGGTCTTCTCCCAGTACGAGCTGGTCACCATTGCCACCGAATGGAACGACATCTCCTCGCTGGTGGAGCGCACGGTCGCCGAAGAGCTAGACAAATTTGAATATGTGGAAGTGCGCGGTTTGGACCTCACAGGTCTGCAGATTGCCGAGGAATACCGCGCAGCCATTGAACAGAAACAGATCGCCGAGCAGCAACTGCTCCGCGCCCAGACCGAAGTGAAGATCGCTGAACAGGAAGCCTTGCGTTACGACACCCTTAACCGAAGCCTTGATGATCAGGTGCTCTACAAGCTGTTCCTCGATAAGTGGGATGGGCAAACGGAGGTTGTACCGGCCCTTCCGGGCAGCAACGGCAACACGCCTCCAGTAATTGTGGGGCGACGCAACTGAACGAACGACATCCGTGGTTGTTGATCAACAATCGCTTCTCGAAGATCAAGATCGTGTCGAGGAACTGCACCGCAGTTACGACGGCGAAGCACTGCTGAACGAATCCTTCATCGTTCTGACCATTGGTGCCAGCTTGATCGCCAGCTTGGGATTACTGGCCAACAACTCCGCCGTCGTCATTGGGGCCATGGTTGTAGCCCCCTGGATTCTGCCGCTGAGGGTGGCGGTGTTCGCGATTCTGATCGGGCAGGCCAGGCTGTTGTCCCGATCACTGATCACCCTTGCGGCCGGAGCTGGGATCACCTTGATCCTGTCGATGGGATTGGGCTGGATCGCACGCAGTCAAGGCGTGCTTGTGGTCGAGGCCTTGCCAGAACAGATCGCTGCCCGACTTGAACCCAACACGTTTGATCTGGGAATCGCCCTGGCGGCAGGTGCCATTGCGACCTACGCCAAGGTCAACCCCGGTGCCGTGAGTTCTATGGCTGGCACGGCGATTGCCGTGGCCTTGGTGCCGCCGGTGTGCGTGATGGGATTGATGCTCTCCGGCCCAGACATCAGCAGCGCCCAAGGGCCTGCACTGCTCTATGCCGCCAACTTGCTTGGAATTCTGATTGGTGGGATCACAGTGCTGGCGATTCGTGAGCCGTACTTCCGCGAGAAACTCAAGCGACGACGACGCTCACGCTTACCAGTGCTGTTGGCATTGGGTTTGGCCATGATTGTGGGTCAAAAGCTGAATGGAAGGTATGAGCAATACCGATTCAAGGTGAAGCGGGAGGTTGCCCAAAAACAGATTGAATCTGAGATCAGCTACTACCTGAAGAATGAGACGTTGACCTTTGGCGCCAACGACGCCGTGGAACTCGAAAAGATCGTTTTCGACTGGCCCAACTACTGGGAACAAAATCAAGCCCCAAGCTTCCGGGTGGTGGTGCGATCCGTCGATCCCAAGCTGCCGAGTTACAAGCAGGTTCAGAACATTCAAGACACCATCAACAGCAGACTTGCAGGGCAATTCCCTGGCCTTGAACTGCAGATGCAGGTGCAACGCATCAACGTGAGCGTGGTGGAAGGCAATGAAGTGGACCTCGAGGTTGACCTCGAGCAAATCTTCAACGAGGCAGAAACGGCCCTCGCACCACCTCAGTTGCTTGAAGATCAACCAAGCGATCAAGCAGGAGATTCCGCCGAAGCTGAAATCTGTTCAGAGCCAGATTGCTAAAACGTGTTTATTTGCGGGTCAGGATCACAAACAGGGCGTGAATCACAGCGGCTGGCCACATGCCGAACAACACCGGAAAACCAAGACCGCCCACAGCGAACAGATAGATCACCAGGTTGATCCAAAAAGGCTGGGTCAATCCCACCTGGGTGAAGACGCCAAGGGGTGGAACGAACAGAGCAATGATGATCCGGAAGATGTCGCCACAGGTCATGAAAACGATCACTGACGTGCTCTTGTCTTAGCAATCGCCGCCCAAGGCGCAGACGGTTCCTTTCATAGTGCCCGACACCTAAGGGTCTACAAGCCCAACAAAAAGCCCCCTCCGAGGAGGGGGCTTTCCGATTCAGTTGATCTGAATCGTTTTGGCTGTTCCAGAAGGAACAGGTTGATTCCAGATCAACCGATGGCAGGAGCCTGCAGAGCCACA